>NZ_JAALDT010000190.1:0-22636 GCF_014144995.1 Dietzia sp. DQ11-71
GCGTCGCGGGCCGTGCCGGCGTGGAGCACGCCCGGCTGTTCGGCGCCTTCGATGAGGTCACCGCGCCGCGGCGTCGCCGGGTAGTGCTCGGCTGCCAGGACCACGGTCACGGCGGCGCCGTCACGCCACACCAGCGGCGGTAGGTCGGCCAGTCGGCCGGTGGCCACGGAGTGCAGGGTCTCGCCCAGCGGCGACTCGAGCAGCGCCAGCACGGCCTGTGTCTCCGGGTCGCCGAAGCGGCAGTTGAACTCCACGACCTCGGGCCCGGACGAGGTGATCGCCAGCCCCGCGTACAGCAGGCCTGAGAAGCCGCAGCCACGGGCGACCATCTCGCGGGCCACCGGCTCGCACACCTCCGTGACGATCCGGTCGACCATTCCCTGCGGCAACCACGGCAGCGGCGTGTAGGCGCCCATCCCGCCGGTGTTGGGACCGCGATCGCCCTCGCCGACCCGCTTGTGGTCCTGGGCGGGCAGCAACGGCACGACGGTCTCGCCGTCGACCAGGCAGAACAGGGAGACCTCCGGGCCATCGAGGAACGACTCCAACAGCACCGGGTGCCAGTCGTCGAGACAGGCGAGAGCGTGCGCCCGGGCCGCGTTGCGATCGGGTGTCACGACGACCCCCTTGCCGGCGGCCAACCCGTCGTCCTTGACCACCCAGGTCGGTCCGAACCGGTCGAGTGCGTCGTCGAGGTCGGCGGGCGAGTCCACGATCTCGGCGCGCGCGGTCTTCACACCCGCAGCCGCCATGACGTCCTTGGCGAACGCCTTGGACCCCTCGATGCGGGCGGCCTCGGCGGACGGGCCGAACACCGGGATCCCGGCCTCGCGCAGGGCGTCGGCGACGCCCGCGACCAGGGGCACCTCGGGACCGATGACGACCAGTCCGGCGTCGAGCCTACGGGCCAGGGCCGTCACGGCCGCCGGATCGGTCACCGCGAGTTCGTGGCACTGCGCCTGCACCATGCCGGGGTTGCCCGGCGCCGCGTGCAACTCCGTCACCGCGGGATCCGCGGCGAGGGCGACGAGGAGGGCGTGCTCACGGGCACCGGAACCGATCACGAGAATGCGCACGACGACCACAGTAGCCCGGCCGCCGCGCCGGGTTGGCCCGGCCCGGAACGAACGGGCCCTAGACCCCTGCGTCGGCGGTGATGTCGGCGGCGGGGAACGCCGCGTCGCGGGCCCGCAGCGCCTCGTCGGTGAGCAGGTCCGTCATACACAGATCAATGGTCCGTGCGGTCGACCGTGCGGCGTCCGGGGTCCGCATCGGGCGGATCCCGAACATCGCCTGGGCGCTGAGGCCGTCGATCGCCGCCCACAGCGGCAGCTCGTCGTTCATGACGACCTCGGGCCGGAACGCCCCCGCCTCGATCCCGCGCTCGACGATCGCCTGCAATTCCACATTGATGGCATCGGCGTGCGCGGCGACGGTCTCCGACGGGCCCAGGTTCTCCATCATCGTGCGGGCCCACGCAGGCTCGTCGATCGAGAACTCCACCACGGCGAGAGCCGCTTCGCGCAGCTCGCGGTAGGCGGCGAGGACCGGATCGGACACCGCACCGCCGACGGCCGCGGCCGCCACGCGACCGACCAGCTCGACGAACCCGCGGGCCGCGACCTCCTCGACGAGCTGCTGCCGATTCGCGAAATGGCGGTACGCCGCGGTGGCGGACACCCCGATGTGCGGGGCGATCTCGCGGAGGATGATCGCCTTCTCCCCCGAGACCCTCGCGCGAGCGGTGGCCTCCTGGATGATGGCGTTGCGCAGATCGCCGTGGTGGTAGGCCTTCTTCTTCACCGCGCCCTCTGCCGTCGCAATACCTGCCTCGACCATGTCGATGCTCCTTCGCGTGTGTAGAGAGGACGGGGGCCACCCGGCGGGTAGCGGATACATCCATTAGACCACTTTTCGCCAGTCTGCCACCTGAGGCCATCGCCCCCGATACGTAGGCTGGGGTCCATGTCGACCGTTTTCAGCAAGATCATCGCCGGTGAACTGCCGGGCCGGTTCGTCTGGAAGGACCCCGAGGTGGTCGCCTTCCTCACCATCGCACCGGTCGCGCCCGGCCACACGCTGGTCGTCCCGCGCGCGGAGGTCGATCGGTGGACCGATCTCGAGCCCGCGCTGCTGACCCGGCTCAACGAGGTCGCACAGGCCGTCGGCAAGGCGGTCGTGGGAGGCCTCGGTGCGGCGCGCGCCGGGTATCTCATCGCCGGCTTCGAGGTGCCGCACACCCACATCCACATCTTCCCCGCCGACGACATGTCCGGATTCGACCTGTCGCTGGCGGACCCCGACGCGCCCGCCGAGGAGTCCGACGCGGCGGCCGAGACCATCCGGCGGTCGTTGCGGGAACTGGGCTACGGGGAGTTCGTCCCGGAGGCCTGAACCCGGGGCCGTCCGCCCCGGGTCGGCGGTCGGCCGCCGGCGCCGGGCCCTGCCCGATCGTCAGTGTCCGAGCGCCCGGGCGACGTCCTGCATGTCCTGATAGTCGGTCCACGCCGCGACGAGACCGTCGCGGAGCGCGAAGAACGAGCCGACCTCCACCTTCAGGGCGACCCCACCGATGGTGAGGTGTGTGGTCCGGTTGAGCGCCGCCACATCGCCCGAGCCCAGTACGTGGTGGATGTCCACGCTGACGTCGGTCGAGACATCCTGGTTGAACTCGATCACATGGCGCAGGCCCTCGTGTCCCCGGACGGTCTGCGTGCCCTCGATCGTGAGAACGACGTCCGGCGTGCACCATGACTGCGCGGTCTCGACGTCCCCCGCGAACGCCGCCTCGACCAGCGCCCTGACCACTTCCCGGGGATCCACCTCCCCGGCTCCGCGTTCGCTCACGGCATCCGCCTCCCCGTTAGCCGACGATCTCGTCGATCGCGTGCATGCTCTTGTAGTCTGCCCACCGCGTGACCACCCCGTCCGCCACTTCCACGAAGGAACAACCGCGGATCTCGATCCCGCCGCTGGGCAGGGTGTACCGCTCGAGGCGGCGCAGCGCGACGACCCCCTCGGATTCCAGGATCTCCCCCTCCACCCCGATGGTGAGGAAACCGGCCAGTCGGGAGAGGTCGGACACGATGTCGCGGACACCATCGTGCCCCTCGTAGCGCCTGACCTGGCCTGTCGTATAGACGATCGACGGAGAAGACAGTGCGATGGTCCGCTCGGCGTCGCCCGAGGCGAGGGCGGCCATCCACGCAGTGGCGATCTCTGTTGCGGACTGCGTCATCTCGGCGGCGCCCTTCTGGCGACGGGAATGTTGAGAACATTCTACTCATCAGTAGACGGAAGCTAACAATGATCACTGAACTGGGGGTCCCGCTCGGGGCCGCATCCCGCGGCCACCACCGACGGCCCGACACTTGGCGTGCCCTCAGCTTCCGGCTCGAACGCCGACGCCACTCGAGAGCTGGAGACGAGACTTGAACTCGCAACCGCCCGATTACAAGTCGGGTGCGCTACCAATTGCGCCACTCCAGCACGGGCGGCGACACCGCCGCGGCCCGCCAGTCATCCTAACCCGGCCACCGTCGGGGCTCTTGACTACGGTGTGCACCGTGGAGACCCGCGACGCACCGGCACCGCTCACCCGACCACTGGCGTGGATGGGACTGCGCAAGTCCGCCATGGACCTGGCGGTCGAGCCCCCGCTGTCCCCCATGGCGCCGGTCGACCTCGACGACGACGGCGCCGTCACCGACGTCCTCAACCTCGCCCTCGAGATCGGCGGGATCCTGCTGTCCTCCGGCGAGGGCGCCGCGGACACCGTCGCCCAGGCCGAGTCCGTGGCGGCGGCGTTCGGCCTGCCGGGCGCGACCGTCGAGGTCACCTTCACGTCGCTGACCATCGGGGTCAACCGACGTCGCGGCCGACCGCCGATCTCGGTCATCCGGGTGGTCAACTACCGCACCGTCGACATGACACGGGTGACCCGCGTGTCCCGTCTCATCGACCTCATCGTGCGCCGTCAGCTCACCGTCGACCAGGCCACGGCCGAGGTCGAGAGGATCGTGGCCTCCCCGCACCCGCACTCCTTCCGCGTCGCGGTCCTGGGGTGGGCGATGCTGGGGTGCGCGGTCGTCATCCAGCTCGGGGGTAGCCCGCTGGCCGGCCTCATCTCCATGGTCTCGACGTTCGCCCTGATGTACGCCAACCGCTACCTGGACAGCCACCGACTCCCGAGCTTCTTTCAGCAGGTCGTGGGCGGGTTCATCGCGGCCGCGTGGGCCCTCGCCGCATACGTGGCCGTGAGCAACAACTTCATCGAGGTCCAACCGTCCCAGCTGGTCGCGGCCGGGATCATCGTGCTGCTCGCCGGGCTCACCCTCGTCGGCGCCATCGAGGACGCCATCACCGGGTTCCCCGTGACCTCTGCCGGGCGAGGGGTCGAGACGATGGTCATGACCGGCGGTGTGCTGGGCGGGATCACGATCGCGCTCGCCGCGTTCGAACGCCTCGGCATGTCCCCACCCCCGATCGACCCGGCCATCGCCGGCAACGCCGCGGTGCACATCGCGGTGTTCGCCGCGGGCGTGGGCGCCGCCGGGTTCGCCGTGGCGAGCTATGCGACGGTGCGGGCGACCTGGCTCGCCGCGGCCGTCGGCGCGATCGGGATGCTCATCTTCCAGGCGGTCATGGCCACCGGGCTGGGCGTGGTGGTGGGGTCCGCCCTCGCGGCCTGCACGATGGGCCTGATCGGCGGCATCCTCGCCCGTATCGCCACCGTCCCGCCGCTGGTGGTGACCATCGCCGGGATCACGCCGTTCCTGCCGGGCCTGTCCGTGTACCGCGGCCTGTCGGCGCTGACGAGCGACCAGACGGGTATCGGTCTGGGCCTGATGTTCCAGGCGTTGGCGATCGCGGTGGCACTGGCCGCCGGGATCGTGTTCGGTGAGTGGGTGACCCGCAATCTGCGCCGGTCGGCGGCCGCGGACGGGTGACGTAGGATCGGCAGCGGACGATGTCGCCCGAACAGGGCGCGCGTCCCCCCACCGATCACAGGAGGACACCGATGGCATCCGCCGCCGCCAGCAAAGAACCCGAGCTCGACGACCTGGAGCCGGTCGCGGACGAGACCGCCGACATGGCCCGCAAGGTCGTGGCCTCGTACTCGGCCGACGCCGACGAGTGCCGGATGCTCCTCGACATGCTGGGGATCGGTCCGGAGCCGCAGGTGACGGCGGACGCCGAGTAACCAGACCACAGCGATCCACGCGAGGGGGCAACCGATGACGAGCGGTACCGGGCAGACGTCCACCGGAGCAGGTGCCGACTTCGTCGTCGTCGCCAATCGTCTCCCCGTGGACCTCGTCATCGACCGGGACGGCACCGAACACTGGGAGGCCAGCCCCGGCGGTCTCGTGACGGCGCTGGAGTCCATCCTCAAGGCCAACGACGGCGCCTGGGTGGGGTGGCCCGGCGTCCCCGACGCCGCCCCCGAACCGTTCGACACGGACGGCATCCGCCTCCACTCGGTCACCCTATCCGCCCAGGACGTCGAGCTCTACTACGAGGGTTTCTCCAACGCCACCCTCTGGCCGCTGTTCCACGACGTGGTGGTGCCGGCCGAGTACCACCGCGAATGGTGGAACGCGTACCGCGAGATCAACACCCGTTTCGCCGAGGCCACCGCGGAGGCCGCCGCCGAGGGTGCCACCGTCTGGGTGCAGGACTACCAGTTGTTGCTGGTGCCCTGTCTGCTGCGCGAGCTGCGCCCCGACCTGACCATCGGGTTCTTCCTCCACATCCCGTTCCCGCCCGTCGAACTGTTCATGCAGCTACCGTGGCGCACCGAGCTGGTCGAGGGCATGCTCGGCGCCGACCTGGTGGGTTTCCACCTGCCCGGCGGAGCGGACAACTTCCGGATCCTCGCCAACCGCCTGCGCGGCTACCCGTCCGTCCGACTGCGCTCGACGCGGGGCCGCGCCTCCGAGATCCGGGTGGACGACCGCATGGTGCGTGTCGGCGCGTTCCCCATCTCCATCGACTCCGCGGCCGTGGACGCCACCGCCCGCACGCGCGAGACCCAGGCCCGCGCCGCCCGCCTGCGCGAGGAGTTGGGTTCGCCGCGGGTCCTCCTGCTGGGCGTGGACCGTCTGGACTACACCAAGGGCATCGACGTCCGCCTGCGCGCGCTCGAGGAGCTGTTCGAGGAGGGGCGCCTGGAGCCCGCCGACGTGACCCTCCTCCAGCTGGCCACGCCGAGCCGCGAGCGGGTCGAGCAGTACCAGATCATGCGGTCGCGGATCGAGGAGTCGGTGGGCCGCATCAACGGCACGTTCGGCGAGATCGGGCACCCCGTGGTGACCTACATCCACCGGCCCGTCCCCAAGACGGAACTGGCGGCGTTCTACGCGGCCGCCGACGTCATGCTGGTGACGCCCGTGCGGGACGGCATGAACCTGGTGGCCAAGGAATATGTGGCCTCGTGCACCGACGGCGACGGCGCCCTGGTGCTCAGCGAATTCGCCGGCGCCGCCGCGGAACTACGCCAGGCGTACCTGTGCAACCCGCACGATCTCGACGGGGTCAAGGACGCCATCATGGCCGCGGTCGACGACTCCCCCGAGGATCGGCGGCGCCGTATGCGGTCGCTGCGTCGTCAGGTGTTGGGCAACGACGTCCACGCGTGGGCCCGCCGGTTCTTCAACACACTCGACGCCACGGCGGACGATTAGATGGCGGCGGACCGGGTTCCAGCGCGCTGAGCTCGACGGACTCCGACAGTGCCGGGTCGGCGAGCCCGTCCCGGACCGCTCCGAGCCGCGTCCACCGTCCGGTGGTCGTAGGTGGACATCTAGGCGGTGATCTCGCGGGTGGCGCCGAGGTCGGAGTCGGGAGCGGTCATGGGTGAAGTCCACCCCGTGACCTTCATCTCGCCGTCGTCGTATCGGTTCACGGTCACACGCACCCGGTACCGGCGGGCCTGGTCCTCATCGGACTTCGGGTTGCCGATGGTCGGGTCGATAGCCCTGATCACCTCGGCCCGGTCGTGGTGGGAGTGCTCGACGGCGGCGGACACCACACCGTCGGCGGCGACATTGGTGGTCTTGACGATGTCCTCGTACGGATCGCGGCGAGGGGCGCGGCGAGGCTCTTATCCGCGACGCGGCCCTCCCCGACTGCGCGCTCATCCTCACGGACACCGACAACGCCGCACTGCTCGACGGGCTCGATCCCGGCGTGCTCGTCGGCCCCGACGACCCCGTCGCGCTGGTGTTCACCTCGAGCACGAGCGGCGACCCCAAGGTCGCCCGGATCAGGCAGAGATCTCCGTGCGCGGCCGTATGCTCGCCGAGAAGTTCGGGATCGGCCCGGACGACTGCGTCCACAGCGCGATACCGCTGGTCCACTCCAACGCCGTGATGGTGGCGTGGCCGATCGCCCTGCACTCCGGGTGCTCGATCGCCCTGCGGCGTCGCTTCTCCGCCGGCAACTGGCTCGACGACGCCCGACCCCGCGCCCGGTTCGACGGCGCCGACGTCCTGCGCAACGCCGACGAGTCCGTGGGTGAGATGGTCGCCGACGGGTCGGATGCGCGTGGACGGGGAGAACCTGGCGGGGGCACCGCTCGAACGCGTACTGCGGCGCCACCCCCGACGTGGCCGAGGTCGGCGTGTACGCCGTGCCGGCGGAGACGGTGCGCGGCCCGGTCGCCTCTGGCCGACGGGTTCGGCGATTTCCTCGCCGCCCAACCCGACCTGGGGCCCGAACAGTGGCCGTCGCTGCTACGGATGACCGCCGCGCTGCCACGGAAGGCCAGCTTCAAGTTCCGGGCCCGCGACCTCAGCTCGCGGGGCGCCGAATCGGCCGGGGACAGGGTCTGGGTCCGCGCCGACGGTGCAGGGCCTTCACCCCCGGGGTCAGGTCGCCGGTAAGTTTCAGGGTGTGGACGACGCCGCGAACACCGACCTCCAGCATCCCGCCGATGACGACTTCGGCATCTCCGCCCCCGTCCCGCCCAAGCCGCTGCTGCGGGGATGGATCCACGCCAGCACCCTGCCCGTGGCGATCGCGCTGGGCGTCGTGCTCACCGTGCTCGCCGAGGGGACCGCGCTGACCTGGGCCTGCGCCGTGTTCCTGGCGACCTCAACTCTACTGTTCGGGATCTCGGCTCTGTATCACCGAGTGAACTGGGGGCCACGCGCCACAGCCCTGATGCGCCGTCTGGACCACTCCAACATCTTCCTGCTCATCGCCGGGACGTACACCCCCATGACGGTGGCGGCACTGGAGCCCCCGACCACCCAGATCCTGTTGACGCTCGTGTGGTCGGGGGCTCTGCTGGGAATCCTGTTCCGCCTCTTCTGGTTGTCCGCGCCGCGCTGGCTGTACGTCGTCCTGTACATCGGCCTGGGCTGGACCGCGGTATGGTTCGCCGGCGACCTCATCAATGCCAACCTCGCCGCCGTCATCCTCGTGCTGGTCGGTGGCGTCGCGTACACCGGCGGCGCGGTGGTCTACGGTCTCAAGCGACCCGACCCGGCACCCAGCGTCTTCGGCTTCCACGAGGTGTTCCACACGTGCACCGTGATCGCGTTCGCCTGCCACTGGTCCGCGATGCTGCTGTTCGTCCTGGCCAGCTGACGACCTGAGGACCTGATGGCCAGGCGTCCCGCTTACAGCTTGAGGCGTGTCCGTACCTGCATCACCCCCAGGTACGCCGAGGCGATCCGCTTCTTGCCGCTGGTGAACGGCGGAACCATGAGCTGCGAGGCATTGAAGTCGAACGAGTGGTGCGCCACCGCCCGCTCGTGGGTGAACGTGCGGAAACCGTAGTGGCCGTGGTATCCGCCCATCCCCGAGTTGCCGACGCCGCCGAACGGGATGGCGGACGAGGCCATGCCGATCCCGAAGTCGTTGCCGTAGATGTTGCCGGAGCGGGTGCGGTCGGCGACGGTCTCGAAGCGGTCGTTCCTGTCCCCGTACCAGTACAGGACGAGCGGGCTGGGCCGGTCGTTGACGTAGCGGATCGCCTCGTCGAGGCCCTTGTAGCCGAATACCGCGAGGACGGGGCCGAACACCTCGTCGGAGTCGATCTCCATGTCTGGGGACACACCGGTGAGCAGGGTGGGCGCGATCTTGCGGACGACCGGGTCGGGCAGCCGTTCGCCGGCTGGCGCAGCGTCGCGCTTGACTGCACCCTTCGCCACGGCGTCGTCGATCAACCCGACGATCCGCTCGTAATTCGAGGTGTTGACGGTCGCCGTGTACTCGGGGTTGCCGACGATGGCCGGGAGGGTGGTGCGCCACTGGTCCAGCACGGTGTCGCAGAACGCGTCCAGTCGGTCCTCGGGGACGAACACGTAATCCGGGCACATGCACACCTGACCGCCGTTGACGAGGCGGGAGGACGCGATGCTGCGCCCGGCCCGATCGATGTCGGCACTGGTGTCGACGAGGACCGGATTCTTGCCGCCCAGCTCCAGCGTGACCGGTGTGAGGTTGTCCGCGGCGTCCTTGGCGACGGACTTGCCGACCCCGGGCGAACCGGTGAAGAACAGGTGATCGAACGGGAGGACGGAGAAGTCGGAACCCCGACCGTGCTCGGGGCCGGCGATCGCCAGCTCGTCCACGGCGAAGTACTCGGGCGCCCGCCGGCACAGCACCTCGGTGGTGTTCGCCGTGACCGACGACGGCCGGATCATCACCCTGTTACCTGCGCCGAGGGCGGATCCCGCCGGGACGATGGTGAGGTAGAGCGGGAAGTTCCAGGGCCCGATGATCCCCACGACGCCCTTGGGGTCGTGGCGGACCTGCTGCGAGAACCCGACCGCGTCCAGGACCCTGGAGATCCGTGTGGGCTTCATCCACTTCTTGATGTTGCCGCGCTGGTGGTCCAGGTCCGGGATGGACGAGGCGATGTCGGTGATGGTGGAGAACGTCTCCGGTCGTGAACCGTAGTCCTCACGGATCGCCTCGGTCAGCTCGGCGGCGTTGTCCAGGACGAGCTGCTTGAGTCGCAGGATCCGGTCGCGGCGGACCTTGACGCCCGGCTGGGGGTCGGCGAGAAACGCCTGTTGTTGCCGTTCGAGGATCTGCGCGAGCGTGAGCTCGCGCGCGGTGTGGGTGCTGGTCATGCGCCCAGGGTAGAACGCGTTCTCCAGGCGCGTCGGCGTTCCGGCACGCCGTCCGTGACGAGAACGACGGTGACGACGACGAGGGGCCCGCCCCTCGGAGGAGGAGACGGGCCCTCGGATCGCGGGCGGGCACATCCACACGTGGGCGATGGACGTCGGGGTCGCGTGCGGCGGCGAGTCGTTGAGCTGGATCGCACTGCGCGCCGCCGTCGGCGATGGTTCCAACGGGATGCCCGCCCGGACGCTTGGGACTTCAACCTGCCGGGCCAGTCCACCGCGAAGCGCGCCTGGGCGGACGGCCGCTTCGATCGCGAGACCTTCACCGTCGACGCCCCCGAGTGCCTCAAGGACGGCACCTACACCGGCGAGACGGGACCGTCAGCCGCGACCAGGGGCTGCGCCACACCACCGCGGAGGTACTGGCGTCCCTCAAGCCCGTCATCGAGGGCGGATTGCACGCCGCCGGCACCACCAGCCAGATGTCCGACGGCCCGGTCCAGGCCACCCAGCGGGTACTCGACCGCTCCGGCATGTCGATCTCGGACTTCGATCTCTTCGAATGCAACGAGGCGTTCGCCTCCGTGCTCCTAAGCTGGGCGCAGGTGCACGGGCCCGACATGGACAAGGTCAACGTCAACGGAGGGGCCATCGCGATCGGCCACCCCGTCGGCAGCACCGGGTCGCGGCTCATCACCACCGCCCTGCACGAGCTCGAGCGCACGGACGGCGAACGCGCCCTCATCACGATGTGCGCGGGAGGCGCCCAGGCCTCGGCGAGCATCATCGAGAGGATCTGACATGAGCAACGCCATCGAGACGGCCGCGAACCGCCGGCGGGAGGTCTTCGCCGCCGTGTCGTCGGCCGACGGCCCCGAGGACGCGGTCCGCGCCATCGCAAGCCTGCTATCGGTATCCCCCGACGAGGCGGGCGAGGTCCTGCGGGCCCCACTCGAGGCGTTCGCCGGCTCCCCCTCCGGAGGGCCGGCCGGAGGGGCCGGACAGGGCTTCACCCTCCGGCCCTTCACGGAGTCCGAGGAGCACACGACCCTCTATCACGCACGCTCGTCCGATGAGACGTCCGCGACCGGCGGGACCTGGGACCGGGAGAAGACCGAGCAGGAGTTGCGGAACGGTCTTGTCCGTATCGAGGCCGAGTCGGCGATGTGGTTCGTGGCGGTCGACACCGACCGTGACGCGCCCATCGGGCTCGTCTTCGGTGAGCAGATCGACAACGGTGACGTGGATGTGGCCATCTGGATCCGCCCCGAGGAGCGCAAGAAGGGCTTCGGGCTCCGGTCACTCAAGGAGAGCCGCCGCGAACTCGCCGCGTTCTTCCCCGGCAAGCACCTGATCGTCCGTGCACCGATGGCCGGTAACCGGTGAGCGGAGCCGGTCCCACCCCCGAGACCGGCGTCGACGACCCGAGGCGGGGCGCGCCGTGGGTCGTGGGCGTCATCAAGGTGATGTCGCGGGTCAACACGTGGGCGTACCGGGTGTCCGGCGGGCGGGTCGGCGGCTCCTGGCGGGTGGGTTCCGCGCTGCGGGCCCCGGTGCCCGTGTGCCTCGTGACGACGACCGGCCGCAAGTCCGGCGAGCCGCGGACAGTGCCGCTGCTCCACCTCCCGGACGGGGACCGGGTCCTGCTCGTCGCTTCACAGGGCGGCCTCCCCAAGCATCCCCAGTGGTACTACAACGTGTTGGCCGACCCGAACGTCACCGTCCAGGTGGGTCGCCGTCGTCGCGCGATGACGGCGAGGGAGGCGACCCCGTCCGAGCGCGCCGAGTTGTGGCCCAGGCTCGTCGAGCGCTACGCGGACTTCGCCGACTACCAGGCCAACACCAGCCGGGTCATCCCGGTCATCATCTGCGAACCGAAGAGCTGACCGAGGCGACCGGCTGAGGCCGGGGTTCCCGACCGGGAGTCCCGGCCTCAGCTGATTCTTCGATGGAGTGTCTCTTCTCTGGTTCGCACGGCGCCGGTGACCCGCTCCTGCGGCTTCACACTGCGGCGTTCTCACGTGGGAGAACAACATTTTCGCCACTCTGGTCACTTCATTAACATCTTCTGAGAAGGGCGTTGACACCAGCGCTTTCTTAGAGGATTCTCATCGAAGTGAAATGGTGTGGCCGGCGACCTCGTGGTCGACACGGTTCCCAGGAAACCGCAATGACCCGAGAGGACCTTCCGTGAACAAATCAACCAGGGCCGCAGCCGTCGCTGCCACCGCGGCGCTCGCCATCTCCGGCGCGACCGGTATCGCCAATGCCCAGAGCGCCTTCCCCGACCTGGGGATCATCGGCGATCTGCTCGACCCGTTCACCGGCTCCGCCGGTGACCTCGCCGGCGGTTCGTCCGGCCTGAACCCGCTCGAAGGCTCCTCGGCCCTGCCTGGCTCGGGCGACTTCCCCGTTCTCAGCTCCGAGCCACTCGGTGGATCGTCGACCTTCGACTCGTCCGAACTGCCCGCTCTCAGCTCGGAGCCGCTCGGAGGCTCGGCGACCTTCGACTCGTCCGAACTGCCCGCCCTCAGCACCGATCCCCTCGGCGGCTCCGCGGCCCTCCCCGAGACCCTGACCGGGTCGCTCGGGACCGTTCCGCTGTCCTCCGAGCTCCTCGGCGGTTCCGCGGCGCTGCCCGCGTCGTCCGAACTCCCGCCGCTGTCGACCGAGTTGCTCGTGGGCTCCGGAGACGTGGGTTCCGCCGAGATGGCGCCGCTGTCCACCAACCTGCTCGGCGGCTCCGCCGAGTTCGGCTCCTCCGACCTGGCACCGCTCGTGGGCTCCGAGGACATGGCACCGCTGTCCACCGAGTTGCTCACGGGCTCCGGAGACGTGGGTTCCGCCGAGATGGCGCCGCTGTCCACCAACCTGCTCGGCGGCTCCGCCGAGTTCGGCTCGTCCGACGTTGCACCCGTCGGGTCCCTGGGCATGGCGCCCATCGTCAGCTCGATCGGCATGGAGCCCCTGTCCACCGAGCTCAACCTCCTCGGCGGCTCCGCGGAACTGCCCCCGCTGTCCGCCAACTTCCCGGACGGCTCGACCGAGGGCATCGGCGGCTCGGCGGAGCTCGTCGGCGAAGGCATCGCCGGGTCGCTGACCAACGGATCCGCCAACCAACTCGCGGGCTCGGTGGAGAGCAACTCCGCCGATCCGATCATCGGCTCGATCGCCGAGGGCGGCATCCTTCCGGCACTGTCCGGTTCCATCTCGGAGACCTCCGGATCCCTCTCGGGCAACGGCGGATCGACGGGTCAGAGCTCCGATCTGATCACGGGATCGACCGGTGGCAGCGCCGAGGTCATCACCGGTTCGTTCGGTGAACTCACCGAGGTCAATGGCTCGCTCACCGCGCTCACCGGGTCGCTCGAGAACGGCTCCATGCAGGGCACCTTCTCGACCAACCTGGGTTCGGAGATGGGCGCACTCGCCTCCCTCGAGAGCTTCGCCAGCCTCGGCGAGAGCGGGACGGGGAGCCTGCTCCCGGTCCTGGCCCTGGGAGCGTCCGCCGGAGGTGGCGCCATGGTCGCGACGGCCGCCGCGAACGGGACCCTCGCTCTCCCGCCGCTGCCCGGCCTGCCGCCGCTGCCGACCGTCTGCGACCTCCCGCAGGCCCAGGTCGACCAGCTGGCCGGCCTCGGTTCTGTCGACGCGCAGCAGTGCCCGGAGCCCGGCGCCTGACCTCACCTGCCCCGACCGGCTCACGAAACGAAGAACCCCGCACCATCACGGTGCGGGGTTCCTCGTTGTCGTGGCGGAGTCAGCGAGCCCCGTACACCGGCACCGGGGTGGGCGACTCGTCGAGCAGACGGGGCACGACCGACCCGAGCTCGGCGGGATCCCACTTGGCACCCTTGTCCTCGGACGCGGCACGCTGCCACCCGTCGCAGACGGTGACCTTGCCGCCCTCGACCTCGAACACGCGGCCGGTCACCTGCGCCGACTCCTCGGAGCCCAGCCACACGACCAGCGGCGAGATGTTGGCGGGGTCCATTGCGTCGAAGGACCCGTCCTCGGGCGCGGCCATCTGCGAGGCCATTCCCTCCCCCGCGGAGGTGGTCATGCGGGTCCGCGCGGCGGGGGCGATGGCGTTGGCGGTGACGCCGTAACCCTTCATCTCCGCGGCGGTCTGGATGGTCAGCAACGCGATGCCGGCCTTGGCCGTGGCGTAGTTGCCCTGGCCGACCGAGCCGAACAGCCCGGCACCGGACGAGGTGTTGATGACCCGGGCCTGGCGCGGGCGACCGGCCTTGGACTCGGCGCGCCAGTACTCGGCGGCGTGCCGCAGCGGGGCGAAGTGGCCCTTGAGGTGGACGTTGATCACGTTGTCCCAGTCCTGCTCCCCCATACCGACGAGCATCTTGTCGCGCAGGAAGCCGGCATTGTTCACCAGGACGTCGAGTCCACCGAAGGTGTCGATGGCCTGCTGGACGAGCTCGCGGGCCCCCTCCCACGAGGAGATGTCGTTCCCGTTGACCACGGCGTCGCCGCCGGCGGCCTTGATCTCCGCGACGACCTGCTCGGCCGGGGACTCCCCGACGTTCGATCCGTCCAGGCCCGCCCCGAGGTCGTTGACCACGACCTTGGCGCCCTCGGCGGCGAAGGCCAGCGCGTGTTCGCGGCCGATCCCGCGGCCGGCGCCGGTGACGATGACGACGCGTCCGTCGCAGATTCCCATGGTTGTTCTCCTTGTTCGTGGGTGGTCAGTGCTTGTTGTCGGCGGTGGACGCCGAGAGGAACGCGGGCTTCTCGCCGCCGCCGTGGACCAGCAACTCGGCCCCGGTGATGTACGCGGCCAGGGGCGAGGCCAGGAATGCTGCGGCCTGGCCGACGTCCCGCGGGTCCGCCATCCGGCCCATCGGGATCGTCGCGTCGACGGCCGCCACGCCGTCGGAGTCCCCGTAGTGCATCTCGGCCAGCTCGGTCTTGACCGGACCCACCACCACGGAGTTGATCCGGACCGCGGGCGCCCACTCCACCGCGAGGGACTGCGTGAGCGAGTCGACGCCCGCCTTGGCGGCGCCGTACGACGCGGTGCCGGGCGAGGGCCGGTGCCCGGAGACGGACGAGATGTTGATGATCGCCCCACCGGTCGGCTGCATGACCCGGTTGGCCTCCTGCGCCACGGTCAACGCCGACAGCAGGTTGAGGGCGACGATCTTGGCGTGGAAGTTGGCGCTGGCCTCCGCCGCCAGGGCGAACGGTGCGCCCCCGGCGTTGTTCACCACCACGTCGAGCCGCCCGTGGTCGGCGACGATGCCGTCGATCATCGCGCGCACGGCATCGGCATCGCGGAGATCGACGGAGTGGAACTCCAGATCGGCCACGTCGGAGCCTTCATCGGCGGGCCGGCGCGCGCAGGTGACGACCACCGCGCCGGCCTCCCGGAAGACCGTGCTGATGCCGGCGCCCACGCCGCGTACGCCCCCCGTGACGAGGACGACCTTCCCCGCCAGACCCAGATCGATGTTCGTCATGCGTGCTAGCCTACCAAGCAAGCGTTTGGTTAGTCACTGTGCCGTCCCGGACGGCGGTGGCGTGGGAAGGAGCTCCATGGGCATCAACGTCGACAAGGGCGCAGACGGGATAGCCACCGTCACGGTCGACTACCCACCTGTCAACGCCATCCCGTCCGCGGGATGGTTCGAACTCGGCGAGCAGATCCTCGCCGCGGGCCGCGACCCCGACGTCCACGTCGTGATCCTCCGGGCCGAGGGCCGGGGATTCAACGCGGGCGTCGACATCAAGGAGATGCAGGACTTCGAGGGGTTCGACCACCTGCTGGCCGCCAACCGGGGCTGCTACGTCGCGTTCAACGCCGTCTACGAGTGCGCGGTCCCCGTGATCGCCGCGGTGAACGGGTTCTGCGTGGGCGGCGGGATCGGCCTGGTGGGCAACGCCGACTGCATCGTCGCCTCCGACGATGCGGTGTTCGGCCTGCCCGAGGTGGACAGGGGGGCGCTCGGCGCCGCCACGCACCTGGCCCGGATGGTCCCCCCGCACATGATGCGCACCTTGTATTTCACGTCGCGCAACGTCACGGCGCAGCAGCTCCACTCGTGGGGCACCGTCTACAACGTGGTCCCCCGCGACCAGCTGGACGCCGCGGCACGCGACCTCGCGGAGACCATCGCGGCCAAGGACACGCGGGTCATCCGGGCGGCCAAGGAAGCCATCAACCACATCGACCCGGTCGACGTGAAGTCCTCGTACCGCATGGAGCAGGGATTCACGTTCGAACTCAACCTCGCCGGCGTGGCCGACGAGCACCGCGACGAGTTCGTCAAGACAGGCCAGAATCTGGACAAACGAGACAAGCGATCCGAGAGGACGGGCGAGAACAAGTGAGCAGCACCCCCACCCCGCGCGACAAGCGCACCAGCCTGGACGAGGCCGTCTCACGCCTCTCCAGCGGCATGACGATCGGCATCGGCGGCTGGGGTTCCCGACGCAAGCCGATGGCCCTGGTACGCGCGATCCTCCGCCGCGAGGACCTCACCGACCTCACCGTCATCACCTACGGCGGCCCGGACCTCGGCCTGCTGTGCTCGGCCGGCAAGGTCTCCAAGGCCTACTACGGCTTCGTCACCCTGGACTCCGCCCCGTTCTACGACCCGTGGTTCGCCACGCGCCGCACCGAGGGGTCGATCATCTCCCGCGAGATGGACGAGGGCATGGTGCGCGCGGGCCTCACCGCCGCCGCGCAGCGCCTGCCGTTCCTGCCGACCCGCGCCGGCCTCGGCTCGGACGTCTTCCGGTTCTGGGGCGACGAGCTCAAGACCGTCGACTCGCCGTACGAGGTCGACGGCAAGACCGAGACCCTGGTCGCGATGCCCGCCCTGCGCATGGATGCCGCGCTGATCCACCTGGACAAGGCGGACAAGCACGGCAACGCCGCGTTCACCGGCGCGGACGGGTACTTCGACGATCTCTACGCCATGGCCGCGGACACCGTCCTGCTCGAGACCGACGAGATCGTCGACTCCGCGGACGCCCTGATGAACGAGGTCGGCCCGCAGCGCATGCTGCTCAGCCGCATGTTCGTCGACACCGTCTCCGAGGCCCCGAACGGCGCCCACTTCACGTTCGCGGGTGGCTACGGCCGTGACGAGGCGTTCCAGAAGCACTACGCCGCGTCCGCGAAGGAAGAGACCTCGTGGAAGGCGTTCGTCGACGAGTTCCTGTCCGGGTCCGAGGAGGACTACCAGAAGGCCGTCACCGCGTTCGCGGAGAAGGCCGCTGCCGAGAAGGCCGCTGCCGAGAAGGCCGCCCAGAAGGGAGCCAAGTGATGTCCGACGTCACCACCGAGTCCGCCACCACTCAGTCCATCAGCAGGGCCGAGTACTGCGCTGTCGCCTGCGCGGAGATCTTTGCCGGCGCCGGTGAGATCTTCGCTTCGCCGATGACCCCGATGGCCACCATCGGCGCGCGTCTGGCCCGGCTCACCACCGAGCCGGACCTGCTCATCACCGACGGCGAGTACCGATTCCTCGGCCAGACCCCGCCGCTGGGCAAGACCATCGACTTCGAGGGGTACATCCCGTTCCCCCGCGTGTTCGACGTCCTGCAGGCCGGCACCCGCCATGTGGTGATGGGCGCCAACCAGATCGACCGCTTCGGCAACCAGAACCTCTCAGCTTTCGGCGACGACGTGCAGAAGCCCACCCGCCAGATGTTCGGCCTGCGCGGGGCGCCCGGCAACTCGATCAACCACGCCACCAGCTACTGGGTGGGCAAGCACTCCTCGCGCGTGTTCACGGACAAGGTCGACGTCGTCTGCGGCGTCGGTTATGACCGCTACACCGAGGGTGACCCCGCCTTCCGCTACCACCACATCCACCGGGTGGTCTCCAACCTGGGCGTGTTCGACTTCGGCGGCGCCGACCGCAGCATGCGTGCGATCAGCCTGCACCCCGGCGTCACGGCCGACGAGGTCGCGGAGAACACGGGCTTCGAGATCGAGGGCCTGGCCGACGCCGCGGTCACCCGCGACCCCTCGGCCGAGGAGCTGCGCATCATCCGCGAGGTGCTCGACCCGCGTGGGTTCCGTGACCGCGAGGTGCCGGCCGCATGAGCGCCCCCACCATCTCCACGGCCTTCACCGAGCTCGTCGGGGTCGAGTATCCGATCGTCCAGACGGGCATGGGCTGGGTCTCCGGACCCGAGCTGACCGCGGCCACGGCAAACGCCGGCGGGCTGGGGATCATCGCCTCGGCCACCATGACGTACGCCGAGCTCGAGGCCGCCATCGTGGCGGCCAAGAAGCTCACCAGCAAGCCCTTCGGTGTCAACCTCCGGGCCGATGCCGAGGACGCCGCCGAGCGGTGCGAGCTGATGATCCGCCACGGGGTGAAGGTCGCGTCGTTCGCTCTCGCGCCCAAGCCGGAGTTGATCGCCAGACTCAAGGAGAACGGCCTCGTCGTCGTCCCCTCCATCGGCGCCGCCAAGCACGCCGTCAAGGTCGCCTCCTGGGGCGCCGACGCGGTGATCGTCCAGGGCGGTGAGGGCGGTGGCCACACCGGCCAGGTCGCCACCACCCTGCTCCTCCCCAGCGTCATCGACGCCCTCGGGGGCGCGGGCGACACCTCGATCCCCGTGGTGGCGGGCGGCGGTTTCTTCGACGGCCGCGGACTGGTCGCGGCGCTGTCCTACGGCGCCGCGGGCGTCGCGATGGGCACCCGCTTCCTGCTCACCAGCGATTCCCAGGTGCCCGACGCGGTGAAGAAGCAGTACCTCGAGCGTGGGCTCCAGGACACCGTCGTCTCCACCCGTGTCGACGGCATGCCGCACCGCGTCCTGCGCACCGGCCTGGTCAACGCCCTCGAATCGGGCAGCCCCCTCAAGAGCATGGCCGCCGCCGTCCAGAACGCCAATAAGTTCAAGTCCATGACCGGGATGAAGTGGCAGCAGCTCGCCAAGGACGGCCTCAACATGAGGAAGGCGTCCGACCGGACGTGGCAGCAGATCGTCATGGCCGCCAACACCCCGATGCTGCTCAAGGCCGGGCTGGTCGAGGGCAACACCGAGGCCGGCGTCCTGGCCTCCGGACAGGTCGTGGGCATGATCGACGACCTGCCGAGCTGTGACGAGCTGATCCAGCGGATCATGACCCAGGCTCACGAACGGCTGGACGCGCTCCGCGAACTCCGCTGAAGTACCGCCCTCCGGACGCCCCCACCCATGTTCACAACGGGTGGGGGCGTTCGTCTTCGATAATCCCCACGTGTGGCGAACTCTTGGCTTATCCTTAGACGGTTCACATAACAGGCGGGCTCGGCCCGTCCCATCCCCTCCGGAGGAACCCCTCATGTCCCGTACTGCTCTCCGCACCGCCGCCGCCCTCGGCGCAGCCACCGCACTGACCGTCGCCGGCGCCGGCGTCGCGGCCGCGACCACGGCCGACTCGTCCGTCGACGGCAACACCGTGTCCGTGACCTTCGCGCTCGACAACGGTGGGCTCGCTGACGGCGACGCGTGCGGGGCGGTGCTGACGCCGACCTCCTCGGCGGCCACCTTGGCGGGCAAGCTCGCCAACGGCGACCTCGAGACGATCCTGGGTACGCTGACCGGCGATCCCAGCGTCACCGTACTCAAGAGCGACACCACCGGGCTCCCGTCCGTCGTCCTCGGTGAGGTCGCCGGGGTCGGCGTCAGCTCCGACACCGCGTCGGCCACCGTCGAGCCGGATGTCTACGCGCTCGTCACCTACTGCGCCACGGACGAAGAGCCCTCCATAGAGGCGCCGCTCGTCGTCGGCAACCCCGTCGATGCCATCACCGGCTCGCTGGCAGGGCTGACCGAGGGCGACGGCCTCGCCGTGCTCTCCTCGGTCCTCGGCGGCGGCGAGGCCGGTGGCGGCCTCGGCCTCGACACCCTCTCGTCCGCGCTCGGCGGCGAGGCGGAGGGCGAGCTCGACCTGGCCGTCCTGTCCTCCGCGCTCGGCGAGACCGACGCCGCCAACTGACCCCTCACCGCGCCCGGGCCTACCGGCGCCAAAAGACGGGCCCCGCACCGGCTGGTGCGGGGCCCGTCCTGTCGTTCGGGGGTCGTCGCCGTCAGGCGTCCAGGCGCTCGATGATCGTGACGTTGGCGGTGCCGCCGCCCTCACACATGGTCTGCAGGCCGTAGCGGCCGCCGGTGCGCTCGAGCTCGTTCAGCAGGGTCGCGAACAGCTTGGCCCCCGTGGCGCCGAGCGGGTGGCCCAGCGCGATGCCGCCGCCGTTGGGGTTGACGCGCGCCGGGTCCGCGCCGGTCTCTTTGATCCACGCCAGGACGACGGGGGCGAAGGCCTCGTTGATCTCCACCACGTCGATGTCGTCGATCGTCAGGCCGGTCTTGGCCAGCGCGTGCTTGGTCGCCGGGATGGGCGCGGAGAGCATCATCACCGGGTCGTCACCGCGGACGGTGAGGTGGTGGATGCGGGCGCGCGGCGTCAGTCCGTACTTCTCGACGGCCTCGGCGGAGGCGAGCAGCCCGGCGGAGGCGCCGTCACAGATCTGCGAGGCGACGGCGGCGGTGAGTGAGCCGCCCTCGGCCAGCACGGGCAGCGAAGCCATCTTCTCGAGGGTGGTCTCGCGCGTGGTCTCATCGGCCTCGAGGCCGGCCATCGGGACGTACTCGCTGGCGAACCGCCCCTCGGCGATCGCGGCGCGGGCGCGGGCGTGGGACTGCAGTGCCCACTCCTCCATCTCCCGGCGGGAGATGTCCCACTTGTCGGCCATCATCTGGGCGCCGTTGAACTGGGAGATCTCCTGGGAGCCGAAGCGCTCGACCCAGCCGGTGGAACCGGTGAACGGGTCGTCGAATCCGTACTCGCGCCCGGCGAGCATGGCCGACGAGATGGGCAGTGCGCTCATGTTCTGCACCCCGCCGAACAGGATCACGTCCTGGGTGCCGGACCAGATGGCCTGTGCGCCGAAGTGGATGGCCTGCTGGCTGGAGCCGCACTGGCGGTCGACGGTCGTGCCCGGGACACCCAGGGGCATCCCGGCGGCGAGCCAGGCGGAACGGGCGATGTTTCCGGCCTGGGGGCCGATGGTGTCGACGCAGCCGAAGATGACGTCGTCGACGACCTCCGGGTCGATACCGGTGCGTTCGACGACCGCCTTGATGACGTGCGCGCCCAGGTCGGCCGGATGCTGTCCGGACAGGCTGCCGCCGCGCTTGCCGACGGGCGTGCGGACGGCGTCGATAACGTAGGCCTCGCGGCCGGTCACGCTGGTCATGTGTCTCCTCGGGAAGGGGTGGGAAGGTCAGCCGACGGCCAGGCCGTCGAGCACGATGTTGAGGTATTGGTCCGCGATGGCCGCATGATCGTTCTCGTCGTCGGGCCGGTACCACCGCACGGCGACCCACACCGTGTCGCGCAGGAAGCGGTAGGTGAGACGCACGTCGAGGTCACCGCGGAAGTCGCCGGACTCCATCCCCCGGGTGAGCACGTCGGTCCACATCTCGCGGAACTCGGTGTTGCGCTCACGGAGGTAGTCGAATCGCGGGTTGCCGCGCAGGTGCTTGAGTTCGTCCTGGTAGATGGCGACCTCGTCGCGGTTGCGGTGGATGGCCTCAAACGAGGCGCGGACCAGCTGTTCCAGGGTCTCCCGCGGGCCGAGGCCGGCCTCCACGATCCGACGGTATTCGCCGAAGAGTGCGTCGAGGAACCCGCGGAGGATCTCGTCGACGATCGCCTCTTTGGACGAGAAGTGGTGGTAGAGGCTCCCCGAGAGGATGCCCGCGGCGTCGGCGATGTCGCGGACGGTGGTCGCACGCAGGCCGCGTTCGGCGAAGAGCCCTGCCGCGATCGACAGGAGCTCCTCACGTCTGGTCGTGCTGGTCATACCCCGAGGGTACCAACCAAGCACTTGCTAGGTAGAGGTTCGGTCCTCCCCCGCGTCACCGAGCCCCCGGAAAGATGCCCGGGGGCTCGGCCACTGTCGCGCGGTCGGGTCAGGAACCGAAACCCAGGAGGACGTACTCCAGGGTCGCGATGAGCGCCCCGGGGATGTTGAGGACCCCGTGGACGATGTCGCCGAGGGAGCCGGCCGGCAGGGAGGGGGCGAGGCCGTCGACCGATCCGTCGATCGTCTCGTGGAGGTCGTGCAGTGAGCCACTGAGCATGGTGTTCTCCGTTCGGTCGGATCAGGCGGGGCCGTGGGAGCCGAAGCCCCAGAACAGGTTGGACGAGCCGTAGAGCAGGGCTGCGGGCAGCTTGAGCACGCCACCGATGACGTTGCCGGCCGATCCGGCCGGAACGATGCCGTCCACGGATCCCCACAGGTCGTCAGCGAGCCCTCCGAGCACGCCGCTGAGGTCAATCATTCTTCATCTCCGCTGGTCGAGGGGGTTGACGACACTCAGCTTAGTGAGGCCCCCGACCGCCCGCGGGGCAGTCCCCCGGATTGCCACGCGGGTGCCGGGCGCGGCGCACAGGCGCCGCCGCCCCGCCCACCTCGCCGCTAGACTCCGGCGCATGCGGACCACCTCAGCACTGACCTCCCGCCCCTGTCGCACCCGTGCCCTCGTGGCGTCGGCGGTGCTCGGCCTGACGCTGGGGC
>NZ_JAALDT010000191.1:0-3019 GCF_014144995.1 Dietzia sp. DQ11-71
GATCGCCGTCCTCATCGCCGACGCGGAACTCCTCGCGGGGCTGGGCGACGAGGTCCCCGACGCGCTGCGTCTCGTCCTGGTCGCCCCGGACGCCGACGGCACGCAACCCGACCCGGCCCGCTTCGGCCCGCGCGCCGAGGCCCTCGAGGACGCTCTGGCGTCCGCCTCCCCGCAGCCGGTCTCGTGGACGGTCGCCGACGAGGACTCCGTTATCGCGGTCAACTACACCTCCGGCACCACCGGCCGACCGAAGGGCGTCATGTACACGCACCGGGGCGCCTACCTCAACTCCCTTGGCGAGATCGTCACCCAGGGCCTGGACGCCGACTCGAAGTACCTCTGGACGCTGCCCATGTTCCACTGCAACGGGTGGTGCACGACCTGGGCGCTGACCGGTGCGAGGGGGACCCACGTGTGTCTGCGCGCCGTCCGCGGGGACGAGATCTGGAGACTGTTCGACGACGAGGGGGTCAACCGCCTGGCCGGTGCACCAGCCGTGTTGTCCACCATCGCCGACGACCCGGCCGCCCGGCCGATCGACGGGATCCGCATGGTCACCGCCGGGGCGCCGCCCTCGCCGACCATCCTGCGCCGCTTCGAGGACCTCGGCATCGACGTCACCCAGGTGTACGGACTGACCGAGACCTACGGCCCGTTCACGGTGTGCACCCCGCAGCCCGGATGGGCCGACCTGGATCCGGACGAGCGGGCCGGGCTCAAGTCGCGCCAGGGCGTCGCCATGATCCACGCCGACACCGTGCGTGTGGTCGAGCGCACCTCACCGGGGGAGAGCCGGCTGGTCGACGTCCCCGCCGACGGCGTGACCATGGGCGAGGTCGTCATGACCGGCAACGGGGTCATGAAGGGGTACTTCGGCGACCCCGAGGCCACGGCCACCGCGTTCGCCGGCGGGTGGTTCCACTCCGGCGACCTGGGCGTCATGCACCCGGACGGATACGTGCAACTGCTGGACCGCGCCAAGGACGTCGTGGTCTCCGGCGGCGAGAACATCTCCACCATCGAGGTCGAGCAGGCGGTCGTGTCCCACCCCGACGTGGTCGACTGCGCGGTCGTGTCCATGCCCGACGAGAAGTGGGGCGAGCGTCCCAAGGCCTACGTCGTGGTCCGGCCGGGCTCCACGCTCGACGAGGCCGCCGTGATCGAGCACTGCCGGACCAGGATCGCGCGCTACAAGGTGCCCGGTGCGGTGGAGTTGACCGAGGCCCTGCCCCGGACGTCGACCGGAAAGGTCCGCAAGAACGAACTGCGCGACGCCGCCTGGTCCGGCTGGGACAAGCGCATCAACTGACGAACCCGGAGCCGCCGACCGCCCCGGCCCCGTCACCGCGGCCACGGCCGCGTTATTGTGTCTGGCAGGACCACAATCCGGTGCGCCCGGTCTAGACGGGGGCGCACCCCGCCCCGACTCGCAGGAGGTCGACGCAGGCCCATGACGAACATCGTCGTACTGATCAAGCAGGTTCCCGACACCTATTCCGAGCGCAAGCTCACGGACGGGGACTACACCCTGGACCGCGAGGCCGCGGACGCGGTCCTGGACGAGATCAACGAGAAGGCCGTCGAGCAGGCGCTCCAGATCAAGGAGGCCCACGGCGGCGAGGTGACCGTCCTGTGCGCCGGTCCGGACCGCGCCACCGAGGCCATCCGCAAGGCCCTGTCCATGGGCGCCGACAAGGCCGTCCACCTCAACGACGAGGCCCTGCACGGTTCCGACGTCGTCCAGACCTCGTGGGCCCTGGCCAACGTGCTGGGCACCATCGAGGGCACCGAGCTGGTCATCGCCGGCAACGAGGCCACCGACGGCCGCATGGGTGCCGTCCCGGCCATCCTCGCCGAGTACCTCGGCCTCCCGCAGCTGACGCACATGCGCACCCTGGAGATCACCGACGGCGTCGCCAAGGGCGAGCGTGAGACCGACGAGGGCATCTTCGAGGTCGAGGCCACCCTGCCGTGCGTCGTCTCCGTCGGCGAGAAGATCAACGAGCCGCGGTTCCCGTCCTTCAAGGGCATCATGGCCGCCAAGAAGAAGCCGGTCGAGTCCCTCACGCTGGCCGACGCCGGCGTCGAGGCCGCCCAGGTGGGCAAGGACAACGCCGCGTCCAGCGTCACCTCCGCGAGCCCCAAGCCGCCGCGCGCCGCCGGCGAGAAGGTCACCGACGAGGGCGAGGGCGGCAACGACGTCGCCAAGTACCTCGTGTCGCAGAAGCTCATCTGACGCGAACTCACCCCGACCGACTCATCCCAGTCTTTTTCAAGGAGAATCCACCATGGCTGAAGTCCTCGTCGCGGTCGAGCACGTCGACGGCGAACTCAAGAAGGTGTCCCTCGAGCTGCTGACCGCCGCTCGTGCCCTCGGAGAGCCCTCCGCGGTCGTCTTCGGTGAGACCGGCACCGCCGCCGCGCTCACCGATGCCCTCAAGGAGGCCGGCGCGGAGAAGATCTACGTCGCCGAGGGTGACGCGGTCCAGAACTACCTCGTCACCCCCAAGGTCGACGTCCTGGCCGGCCTCGCCGAGCAGGGTGCGGCCGCGATCGTCCTGGCCGCCACGTTCGAGGGCAAGGAGGTCGCGGGTCGTCTCGCGGCCCGCACCGGCTCCGGCACCCTGTGTGACGTCGTGGAGATCAAGTCCGACGGTTCGGCCGTCCACTCGATCTTCGGTGGCGCCTTCACCGTCGAGGCGACCGTCTCCGGCGAGACCCCGATCTACACGCTGCGTCCGGGCTCCGTCGAGGCCGCCCCGGCCGCCGGCGCCGGCGAGGTCGTCGAGGTGCAGGTCCCCGAGCCCGAGAACGCCGCCAAGGTCATCTCGCGCAACCCGATCGTGGGCGGCGACCGCCCCGAGCTCACCGAGGCGACCGTCGTCGTCTCCGGTGGTCGTGGCGTCGGCTCCGCGGACAACTTCGAGAAGGTCGTCGAGCCGCTCGCCGACTCGCTCAAGGCCGCCGTCGGCGCGTCGCGCGCCGCCGTGGACTCGGGCTACTACCCGGGCCAGTTCCA
>NZ_JAALDT010000192.1:0-1675 GCF_014144995.1 Dietzia sp. DQ11-71
GAGACCCACATCCACGCCGACTACCTGTCCGGCACCCGTGAGCTCGCGCAGGCCACCGGCGCGACCGCCTACGTCTCCGGCGAGGGCGGCGACGACTGGCAGTACGGGTTCGAAGCGGAGCGCCTGCACCACGGTGACCAGCTCAAGCTGGGCAACATCACCGTCGAGGTCGTGCACACCCCGGGCCACACCCCGGAGCACCTGTCGTTCCTCATCACCGACGGCGCCTTCGCGGACAGCCCCGGATACATGCTGACCGGCGACTTCGTCTTCTCCGGAGACCTCGGCCGACCGGATCTGCTCGACGAGGCCGCGGGTGGGGTCGACACCCGCTTCGAGGGCGCCAAGCAGATCTTCCGCAGCCTGAAGGACTCCTTCGTCACCCTGCCGGACCACGTCCAGGTCTTCCCCGGCCACGGTTCGGGCAGCGCCTGTGGCAAGGCCCTCGGCGCGCTGCCGTCGACCAGCGTCGGCTACGAGCGCCGCTTCGCATGGTGGGCCGGGTACGTCGAGCGTGACGACGAGCAGGGCTTCATCGACGAGATGCTCGACGGACAGCCGGACGCGCACGCCTACTTCGGCCGCATGAAGCGGCAGAACAAGGAGGGCCCCGCGGTGCTGGGCGCACTGGCCCCGCTCCGCGAGTTCGGCACCCTCGAGCTGGCCGACGCCCTCGAAGCGAACGAGGTCGTCGTCGTCGACACCCGTGGCCAGGACGAGGTCCACGCCGGCACCGTCCCCGGGGCGCTCAACATCCCCGGCGTCGACAAGGCCGCGTCCTTCGGCGCCTGGGTCTACGACCCCGAGAAGGAGGACACGCCCCTGGTGGTCCTGGCCGAGGACGTCGAGATGGCCGAGGCGCTGCGCGATCACCTGCTGCGCGTCGGAATCGACACGGTCACCGGCTACACGACCAGCTTCGAGGGTCTGCCGATGACGACCCCCGAGATGATCGGGCCGGACGAGCTCGCCTCGTTCGACTCCGCGATGGTGCTGGACGTGCGCAACAAGACCGAGCACTCCGACGGCCACATCCCGGGCTCCGAGCAGCTCAGCGGCGGCCGGGCGCTGTGGAACCTCGACCGGCTCCCGACCGACGGACCGATCGTGACCTACTGCCAGAGCGGCGTCCGCAACTCGGTCGCGGCCAGCGCCCTGCGTCGCGCCGGTTACCGCGTGGTCGAGCTCGAGGGCAGCTACGCCGCCTGGTCCGAGCGCAACCTCGCGACCGTCTGACCGGTCGCGCCCACACCCGGGGGCCGGACACCCGTCCGGCCCCCGGGTCCGGTGGCGCCCGGCGCCACCACCCCGACACCCCCACACACCCCGAACAGTCAAAGGACATCGCTTCACCCATGCTCTCCACGCTGACGAACGCCCCGACCATCGCTCCCGCCGATCTGCGAGAGGCGATGGACTCTGACACCCCGCCCACCGTCATCGACGTGCGCTCCGGGGCCGAGTTCTCCTCGGTGCACATCCGCGGCTCCTACAACGTGCCGCTGCCCCTGCTCGCCGAGCACGGTGAGGAGTTCGCCACCCGCCTGCCCGGCCAGGTCGTCCTCATCTGCCAGTCCGGAAACCGAGCCCGCCAGGCGAACGAGCGGCTCGAGTCCGTGGGCGTCGACCCCGACTCGGTGACCGTGCTCGACGGCGGCATCGCCGGCTACGAGGC
>NZ_JAALDT010000193.1:0-6857 GCF_014144995.1 Dietzia sp. DQ11-71
TCATCAGAACCCTGCTATCCGAAGCACGTCCCTAACAGTGATGTCGAGAGTGGACATGTCAATACCCATTTCCTCGAGTGCGAGGCGCAAGGTGTCCACATTCACCGCGTAGTGCTCCGCCAGGTCTGGACGGGCGCGGAAGAATGGAGTGACGCCCCCGTCCTCGGTGAGCTGGTACTCAACGATCCCCAATTGCGACAGTGACGGACCGAACTGTCCCTCGACGCCGGGATAGACGAAGGCGGTGGACGGAGCTGAGATCGACTGGACTCCGTCGTGGAACTCGAGGGCCCAACGATGCAGATGCCCCGAGCCGAAAGCCTGCACATCAATGTTGTCGACGATCGAGCGAAGGCGATCAAGGGATTGCGGGGCGATGGAGTACGTCGACGCCGGCAAGCCGGGTGCAGGAGCATGGACCGGCTTATGGCAGAAGATGATCGTCGGGCGCCCCTCCAGCTGTGCGGGCAGCGACTCGAGCCACGCCCACTGCTCTTCTTCCTCGGGGAGTCCCGAGCTCATCAGCTCGGAATTGAAGCCGACGACGGAGAATCCGCCGATGTATTCCACCCAGCGGTCGTCGCCGAAGACGGCACGAAAGGCTGCGACCCGCGCCGATGTCACACCGGCACCGCCGATAGGGGCCTCGCCGGGCTCGCCGATGTCATGGTTTCCCGGCAGGACACGAAGAGGTGCCTTCAGCTCGCCCAGCAGGCGTGCAGCCGTCGCCCGGTCAGCCTCGTTATCCGGGTCGAGGATCGACACATCGCCCGTGTGGACAACCAAGTCCGGCTCAAGTTCGTTCACGAACTCGATCATTTTGACGAGGTTCTCGTTAGAGATCCCGCCATGAGCGGAATTGTGCGTATCGGTGATTTGAACAATCTTCATCAGATATCTGCTCTCTGAGTGCGCGGATGGTGGCGAGCTGCTGCCGCCCTGCTGGTGTCGTCCGATGTCATCGTCGGCCCGGCTTGAGAACCTGGAGACAACCCGTGTGCACCGCACAGCGAACACCGTATGAATAGTTCGTACATAAACACACCTCTCACGGAAATTACCTTCCGTGGATTCGACAGACTGCTCATCGCTGCGCACGATCGACCAGATCGGGCTGGTGACATTTGCGGGTGAGGGCAGAAGACGACAAAGGAGGAGTCCAGATGTGGGATCTGGGCCCGCGCTGCTGGCTACTGTTGTCGCCGCTGGTGGCGTTCTGGTCTTGCCTCCGGCCTCGCGCGTGGGATGGGTGGCTTCTACGCGGTGATTGGCGTGTTCGCCAGTGATGTAGCGGCGCTGGATCTGCTGGCGTGGTTCGTGGGTCATTGGTCGTTCGCGGTGCGACACGATGTGCGCTATCGGTCGGCGATAGCGCTGTGGGTGATCGATAGGACCCCGCCGCGGTGGACGATCCCGCGGTACTGGCAGCTGCGCCGGCAACGTCGACACACAGTGGCCCGCTGACACATCCGGGGCCGCCAAAAAGAAAGGCCCCGCCGTCGGCGAGGCCATCTCTGCGGACGACTGTACTCCCCAGGCTCTAGAACAGTGAGGGTGTGTCGAGGGGCGCGGCGTTGCCACAGGCGCGGGCGTAGGCGTCGGGGTTCCAGCCGGAGGCGAGGGCGTCTCGTACTGCCAGGGACCGGGCGTGGCGGTTGGTGTGTTGGTCGGGGTTGCGGATGGCTCCGGTGCGTCCGCACGCGACGGCGTAGCGCAGGTTTGCTGACTGGGTGGAGGCGACGACATGTCCCGGGTCGACGCGTACGCACAGGGGTTCGTTGCAGCGGTGTTCGGCCACGACCTCGTCTGTCAGTTGGCCGGCGAGTAGGAGGGCGAATCGGTGCCCTGATTCAGTGCGGCTGACCCCGCCGCGTCTCCAGGTCAGGCGTGTATACCCGTCGACACCGCTGATCGCTGAAATGAGAAACCAGCACCCGTCCCCGGGCGCTTTGACGACCCGGGACCAGAACGCGTCGATCGCCGCCTGGGTGGGCGGCAGTGTCGAACTGTAAGGACGCCGCGTAGCGAGGACAGTGTTGTGCCGGGGCCAGGGTTCGTACTCCAGCCCCGGCAGCGGGATGTCGCCATTGACGCTCATGCCACGTCGCGGTCCTCATCGGTGGTGTCCTGGTGTGCGGACTCCTGCGGGTCCGCCGGCACACTCTCACCCTCGTCCTGGTCCTGGCTGTCGTCGTTAAGGGCGTCGAGTGCTGTCTTGATGTCGCGGGTGGTGATGCCGAGTAGTTCGGCGATCTCAGCGCGGGGCTCGCCTTCGGCGATGAGGTCTTGGATCGCCTGGCCAGCGTCGCGGCGGGCGCGCTCGATGGCGTCGGCGGCGGCGAAGTAGCGCGTGGCCGCGGCTTCCATGCGCTCGTCGCGTTCGCGTCGGGCCCTCTGCTTCTCGGCGAGTGCCTGCCGGGCGCGGTTGCGGGCGCTGGTGCGTTCGGACGTCCTGGCTATCTGCGTTGGTCCCCTCGCTTGTTGATCGGTGACCTCGACTCTATCGACCGCCAGTTGCCCAGACTAGTGCTGCGCTGCTCTGTGCACTAGTCCTCACCCTCTCTAGAGGCTTGACCCACGCTCGCTGTACTCGCTTAGTGCCAAGCCAGAACCTACACACCTCTGGCTGAAACTCAGACACGCCGGTGACCGGGCGCGATGCGGCGTCTAAAGTGGGCGTCGTGATGACGCTCCACGTGCTGCACGCCGGGGACGGCTACAGCTACCTGACCCGTCAGGTAGCCACCGCCGACCGGCTGCGCGAACGTGGCCAGGAGCTCACCGACTACTACACCGCCAACGGCACCCCGCCGGGCCGCTGGCACGGCGCGGGCCTGGAAGCGTTGTCGGAGATCAGCCTGGTGTCTGGCACGGTCTCTGAGGAGCAGATGAAGGCGCTGTTCGGCGAGGGCCGTCACCCGAACACCGACGCCATGCTCGAAGCCAGCGCCGACCTGAAAGACACGGCGCTGGGCCGGAAGTTCCCCGAGTTCCGAAACGAGATCCCGCTCGTTGAGGACTACAACGCCACGCTCCGGGAGATGGTCAACGAGGGCCACACGATCGACAAAGCCGTCACCTCGGAGGCGTGGCGCACGCTGGCGGACAAGCACTACCGCGCCAAGTTCGGACACCAGCCGGCCACCGAGCGTGAGTTGCTCTCGTGGGCCGCGGCTCAGCGCTCCAGCGTGCGTCAGCCGGTCGCCGGGATGGACCTGGTGTTCACTCCGCAAAAGTCGGTCAGCGCACTATGGGCGCTCGTCGACACCGACACCCGGCAGTCGATCGAGCGCATTCACCGGGAGTGCGTGAACGACTCGCTGGCGTGGATCGAGCGCGAGGCAGCCTTCACCCGCAGGGGTGATCGCAGTGAGCAGCAAATCGACACCCACGGTCTGATCGTGGCGCAGTTCGACCACTACGACACCCGCGCCGGCGACCCGAACCTGCACACCCACTGCGCGGTGTCGAACAAGGTGCTGGGCGCCGACGGACGGTGGTCCGCTTTGGACAGTAAGGCGCTGCACAGGCACGCGGTGGCCGCGTCACAGCGGTACAACGCCGCGATCGTGGACCGCCTGCGCCGGGATCTGGGCGTGCAGTTCGAGGCCCGCTACCCGAGCCGGGGCAAGCAGCCGGTGTGGGAGGTCGCCGGCGTCGACCAGGCGCTGTGCCGGGCGTTCTCCTCGCGGCGTCAGATGATCGAGGTACGCCGGGATGAACTACTCGCCGAGTATCGCGACAAGCACGGCCGTGCTCCCACCCAGGCTGTGCAGTTCGCGCTGTTGCAGCAAGCCACCCTCGACACTCGAGAGGGCAAGCAGGAGGCTCGCTCGCTGGCCGAACTTCAGTCGACGTGGCGCCGTCTGGCCGCGCGTCACCTGGGGTCCGAGAAGGCCGTTGACCAGATGGTCGCTTCCGCACTCAACCCCGACGCCCAGGCGAAGAAGAACGCCGACGTGCGCGAGCTCGAGGCCGTCGAGACGGAGGCCGCCCGCGCCGTCGAGACAGTGTCCGATGCCCGCGCCACATGGACCCACGCCCATGTCCGGGCCGTGGTCGAGGCCCAACTGACGGACGTGGAGTTCGACTCGCCCGCCGCCCACCAGGCCGCCGTCGACGAGGTTGTGACTCACGCGTTGCGCCGGGACTCGCTCGCTCTGGCGACCCCCGAGATTATCGAGACGCCGACAGAACTGCGCCGCGCATCGGACGGGCTCAGTGTCCTCGACCGCCACGGCGAACTGCTGCACACGTCGGAGGCGATGCTCGCAGCAGAGCGCGACGTAGTCGATGCCGCGCGCACTCCCGTGCCGCTGTTCACCACCGGCGAGAACCTGCACGAAACCATCACCGCTCTCGAGTCAGACAGTGGTCGGACCCTGAACCCCGGACAGCGGGCACTGGCCGAGCACTTCTGCCTGTCGGGTCAACTCGTCGCCGCCGGAGTCGGACCGGCCGGCACCGGCAAGACCACCTCGATGCAGGCCGTGGCGAAGGCGTGGCAGGAATCGGGCCGTCAGGTCATCGCCCTGGCACCGTCGTCGGTGGCAGCCGAAACCCTCGGCGAGGAGATCGGTGTCACCGCGTACACCGTCGCCTCCCTGACCTACCGGTGGCGCGGAACGCTGTCCCAAATGGGCGTCGAGGCCCGCAGACCCGACCATCTGGCGGTCACCATCACACCGGGCGCGATGCTGCTGCTCGATGAGGCCGCGATGGCCTCCACCAAGGACGTCGCGGCGCTGGTGGAGATCGCCCGCGACCGGGGCGCCGTGGTGCGGATGGTCGGAGATCCCGCGCAGCTCGACGCCGTCGAATCCGGTGGCCTCATGCGGCTGGTCGCCTCCGAGACCAACGCCCCCGAGCTGACCGATGTGGTGCGCTTTGGCGACGACACCGCCCAAGCGAGTGCGTCGATCGCCATCCGCGCGGGAGAGGCGTCCGCGCTGGACTTCCATGCGAGCAAGGGCTGGATCCACGGGGGCGGGCGAGACGAGATGATCCCGGCCGTGGTGGACGATCACTTCGCCGACGTCGATGCCGGCCGCGACGGCATCGTGCTGGCCTCCACCACCGCGACAGTGCGGGAACTCAACACCCAGATCCAGAATCGTCACCGTGACAGCGGGGCCGCCGAGAGGAGGCGCACCGTCGATCTGGCCGACGACCAGGCCGCCGGCCGCGGCGACATCGTCGTGACCCGATCCAACAATGGCTCGCTGCGTCCCAAGGGCGGCACCCGCCCCGGTTCGCGGGTGCACAACGGTGACCGGTGGCGGGTAGAGAAGGTCGGCAAAGACGGATCTCTGACCGTGCGGCACCTGCGCCACCGCGGCCGGGTCACCCTTGATGCCGACTACGTCGCCGGCAGTACCGAGCTTGGCTACGCGAGCACGATCCACCGCGCCCAGGGCATCACCGTCGACGTAGCCCGCACCGTCGTCGACGAGGCGACCAACCGTCGGGGCCTGTACGTCGCACTGACGCGCGGCCGTCACGAGAACCACGCCTACGCGGTGACCGAGCCCCCACTCGATCTGGACACCGAGGCCCCGCACCTGGACCCCGAGGTCGACGACCGACTGGCCACCTCCCGCGGGGTGCTCGAGGCGGCGCTGGACCGCGACGAGGGCCACACCACCGCAACTGAGCAACTGCGCGAGGCCCTGGCCGCCGCCGACGACCCCGACCGGATGGCCGACCGCTACAACGCCGCGCGCAGCCATCTCATCGGCGACTACTCGCAACACCTGCTCGACGGTCTGCCCGTCGCGCTGACCACGCAGCTGCGCGACGATCCTCAGCTCGTCGCCCTGTGGCGCACCACCTGCCAGCGCCACTTCGACGCCGGCCACGATCTCGCCGAAGCCATCACCGCCGTTCGTGACCGCCTGCTCGACACGCTCGACGCCGAAACGGAGCTGCCCGACTACCTACCCGGCAACACCCGACAGGCCATCGAGCGCGACCGGAACGCTATGGCGCTAATCCACCAGGCGATGAACGACTACATCGCCGATGGGATCGACCGCACCGACGCACTCGAAGCCGCCGTGGACGACCTCATGGACGGCAGCCTCCACCGCGCCGCCGACCCTGAAACTCATTCGCCCACTGAGCCGAGTCCGGAAGACGACAGCCAGCCCGCCTCGGCCGACGAGAAACCGAAGCACACCGCTCCCGCCGCACTACCCGCTAATGGCCGCGACATCATCGCCGCCATCGACGACTACTTCGCCAAACCGGCCGCCGAGGAGAACGCCGACACCACGGCCAACGCGAAGCCGGCGGCCGAGCAAGGCGCAGAGCCGGCAGCCGAGCCCGAAGAGGGCGAGGATGCGCCTGCTCCACTTGGCCCGCTCCCGCCGCGTCATCCCGGCATGAACACGGAGCTGGCCGACTACGCCGCCGCCGTCCTGGTCGAGCACGATCGACTCGTCCACGGGCCTGCGGAGGAGACCGCCGACCCGGACGCGGCGGACCCGTTCACCGCCTCCCCCCTCGCGCACGACGCAGAACAGGCTCGCCGGGGCCTATTCGGTGGCGACCCGTTCGCGGCCCGTGGCTTTGATGTCGCGGACCCGTTCAGTTCGCGACCGGGCGATGTTGAGGCGGATCCGGACGAGCCCGCTCGGCACGAAACCCCTGCGCCCGGCCATGAGCCGGCGCAGGGGCCCGAGCTGTGATGTTTGGGACGCCTTTCTGAAAGCGCGGTTCTGATGATCGGGTAGCGGTCGGACGGGCATCGGATAGCAGCCCGTCCGACCGCCGGACCGTTACGGCGTTGCTGCGGCGAGGTGTCGTCGCATGTTTGGTCCGTCGAGGGCGATGATCTCGGCGCCGGCGACGATCCG
>NZ_JAALDT010000194.1:0-3134 GCF_014144995.1 Dietzia sp. DQ11-71
CGATACCCGTCCGACCGCTACCCGATCATCAGAACCGCTCTTTCCGAAAGGCGTCCCAAACAGACATCACCACCGAAGCCGAAGCGGTATCCACTTCTTGATTTCACCGCTTATGCTGGCGGCGACGCAGGGGCCGAACAACGTTCACTCACGCGTTGCCCCAGATCCACGCTGGTTGTCCCCGCTTCGAAAGTGCAAAAAATGCCTATGGCCAGTACTGAGGATAACCGCCTCGAGTACAGTGGCGTCCTTGATCGAATTCGTTCGATCTTGCCGTCACTCATTCCCAGTGAACAGCGGGTCGCCACTGAAGTCGTTGAAAATCCCGAAAACGTTCTAGATTTGCCCGCCGCGGCGATGGCCGCCCGCACGGGCACCTCGGCTGCCACCGTGAGCCGGGCATCTAAGAACTTAGGCTTCAGCGGCTACCAGCATCTGCGGATGCTCATCGCACGGGAGTTGGGCGCCCGTAGTTCCGGTGGCTCCGTGGCAGATGAGCCCGGTGACCGCGGAATCGTCCGCTCCTCGTTCAGCAAAGCCGCTGACGCACTCTCCATCGCCGTAGATTCGATCGACTTCGAGGCATTCAACCGGGCCGCCGACCTCATCGCCGGAGCAGGCCGGGTGCTCATCGTGGCAAACGGCGGCTCGGCGCCGCTTGCGCACGCGGTCACCATTCAGTTCCTGGCATCGGAACGTGTAGCCGAGGCGCCCGCCGATGCTGTGACTCTCAACTTCGTTTGGCGGGATTTCGCAGCATCGCTTGGCGGCTCAGGTGAAGCCGGTGGCGAGGGTGGAGCGGCGGAGTCAGTGTCCGTCGCCGAGGTGGCCGGAGAGTTTGTCCAGACGATCGAGGCTCGATCCGTCAAGGCCGATGATCTCGACGGTCTTGCCCTTGGCGGCGTACTTGTGGGTGATCGCGTCCAGGGTGGCCACGGTGGAGGCGTCCCAGATATCGGCCTCGGTCAGGTCGATGACCACGTGCTGGGGGTCGCCGGTGTAGTCGAACTGGTAGACCAGATCGTTGCTCGAGGCCCAGAAAAGCTCGCCACGCACTCGGTAGGTGCGGATGTCGATGGTGCCGTCGTGATTGACGTCGAGTTCAGAGACCTTCTCCAGGCTCGTCATGTGGGCCACGCGGCGGGCGAACATGACCATCGCGGTGAGCACGCCGAGGATGACGCCGATGGCCAGGTTGTGGGTGATCACAGTCGCGGCGACGGTGACCGCCATGACGATCGTCTCCGGGAGCGGCATCAGGCGCAGGGTGCGTGGGTGGATGGAGTGCCAGTCCATGGTGGCCACCGAGACCATGATCATCACCGCGACCAGGGCAGCCATGGGGATCAGGCCGACGATGTCGCCCAACGCTACGACGAGGATGAGTAGGAAGATCCCAGCCAGCAGGGTGGACAGGCGGGTGCGGGCGCCGGACTGCTTGACGTTGATCATGGTCTGGCCGATCATCGCGCAGCCGCCCATGCCGCCGAAGAAGGCGGTGACGATGTTGGCCACGCCCTGGCCCCATCCCTCACGGGTCTTGTCGGAGCGGACCTCGGTGATGTCATCGACGAGTTTGGCGGTCATCATCGACTCCATGAGCCCGACCAGCGCCATCGCCAGGGCATAGGGGGCGATGATTTGCAGCGTCTCCAACGTCCACGGCACGTCGGGGATGAATAGCGACGGCAGCGAGGAGGGCAGCTCGCCCTGATCGCTGACGTTGGGCATGGTCCAGCCGAAGAGCACGACCACGGCGGTGATCGCCACGATCGCCACCAGCGGGGCCGGCACCGCGGCCGAAAGTTTGGGGAAGAACACCATGATGAGCACGCCAGCGGCGACCATCGGGTACACCAACCACGGCACACCCAGCAGGTGCGGGATCTGCGCGGTGAAGATCAGGATGGCCAGGGCGTTGACGAACCCGACCATCACCGACCGGGGGATGAAGCGCATGAGCTTGCCCACCCCGATCACGCTCAACACGACCTGGAAGATGCCGGCCAGCAGCACGGTGGCGATGAAGTAGTCCAACCCGTACTCGCGCGCCACGGGGGCGATGACCAGGGCGATTGCGCCGGTCGCTGCGGAGATCATCGCGGGCCGTCCGCCGGTGAAGGCGATCGTCACGGCCATGGTGAAGGAGGCGAACAGCCCGACCCTCGGGTCCACTCCGGCGAGGATCGAGAACGAGATCGCCTCGGGGATGAGCGCGAGCGCGACGACCAGACCGGCCAAGACCTCGGTGCGCAGTCGGCGGGGGGAAGAGAAGGCGTACTTGAACGACGCGAGGACGCCGACGGGTGCGAGATCGTCATCCGAGCTGGCCGGGGGCGGGGACGAGGCCCCGGATGCGTGGGTGGGAGCTGTCACGGGGGTTTTCCTAACCGTGGAGGGAACATGACACACTCTCCCGTAACGGGAGGTTTGAAACCTACCGTAACGTCAGGTTTGGGTAGCGTTGAATTTGGGACCGACACCGTGACCTATTTCACGAGGAGTGTGATGCGGGAAGAGTCCGCACGAATGGTCGGTGAGGTCGCTGACTTCACCGGCCTGTCGATCCGCACGCTGCGCCACTACGACGACATCGGCCTAGTGGTGCCCTCCGGCCACACCGCCGGCGGATTCCGGCTCTACACCGACGCCGACATCGACCGACTGCTCCTCGTCCGGCGAATGAAACCTTTGGGCTTCTCGCTGGAACGCATGAAGCAGTTCCTCGAAGCCACCGACATCCTTACGGCGGCCCAACGCTCAGAATCGCCGGGGCTCGATGACTGGCACGCCGCCAGAATGACCGTCGAAGAGATCCGCGCCGAAGCTGAAGCGCGCTACCTCGAACTGCAGACCCAACTCGAGTACAGCGCCGAGTTCTTGCAACTATTCCGCCAGAGGTTTGACTAAGCAGGCTGATCCATAAACGACCGTTTTTGCTACAAGTGAACTCGAGCTCGCCGGATTTGGATACGCCGAGGTGGGCGGAAGCCAATTTTGTAGCGGAACCCAGTCTCAAAATCTATGTTTCTGATCTGCCCAGCAGCGACGAGTATTGCTACATTTGTCGGTATGGGCCACGCTTTCGGGTACGCACGGGTGTCGACTGGCGATCAAGACGCCCGACTGCAGCA
>NZ_JAALDT010000195.1:0-3359 GCF_014144995.1 Dietzia sp. DQ11-71
GATGGCGCTGGCCCAGCAGGGCGCGGTCCTGCTGGCCCACGCACCGGCCCCGGTCGCGGAGGCGTTCTGCCTGGCCCGGCTCGGCGACGACCGCTCGGCCGAGTACGGCGCTCTGCCCGACGGCGTGGACATCGACGCACTGGTCGCCCGAGCCTGAGTCGGGGGGGCGGCCGGCCGGCGGTGTCACGGCCGGCGGGACTGCCGGCTGGCCGGGCCGGGTGAAAGAAACGACACCGCCGGTTTCGGTAATCGCGTGACAACTAGTGACGACTGTCACACACAGGGGTCACCCGACAACGAGGTGCCTGATGTCCATCCCTGGTGATCCGCGGGAGAGGGTCTACCGACCCGGCCCGGCCCCACTGCGCTCCAAGCTGCCGATCCTCGGCGGCACGCTCGAATACGTCCACAGCCCGCTGGCGACCATGGCCCGCCGCTATCGCGATCACGGCCCCGTCTCCGACCTGAACTTCCTCGGCGCCACGTGGACCGCCCTGATCGGCCCCGACGCCTGCCAGGCCGCCCTGCAGAACGCGGACAAGGCGTTCGCCAGCGGCCCCGGTTGGGGATACCTGGTGGGGCCGTTCTTCAACCGCGGGCTGATGCTGCTCGACTTCGAGGAGCACCACCACTACCGGCACATCATGCAGGAGGCGTTCACCCGTCCCCGGCTCGAGGGCTACACCCGCAGGCTCGCCCCGCTGGTCGACGAGGGCATCGGCGCCTGGGCCCCGGACCGGGCGTTCCAGGTCTATCCCGCGCTCAAGACGCACACCCTCGACCTGGCGACCGAGGTGTTCATGGGTGGCGCCGAATACGCCGCGCCCGGGGAGCTCGACAAGGTCAACACAGCGTTCGTCGACTGCGTCCAGGCCGCGAACGGCTATGTCCGTTCCACCGCGGTGCCGTTCACCAAGTGGGGCCGAGCGGCGCGGGGGCGCCGGCTGCTCGAGGAGTTCCTGCGCCGCCACCTGCCGGCCCGGCGCGCCAACCCGGGAGAGGACCTGTTCTCCGCCCTGTGCCAGGTGGCGGACGCCTCCGGCGGGATCGACGACGACGACATCATCAACCAGATGATCTTCCTGCTCATGGCCGCGCACGACACCACCACGAGCACGGTGACGTCGATGGTCTACGAGCTCGGCCGCGACGTCCAGTGGCAGGAGCGGCTCCGTCGACAGTGCCAGGACCTGGGTCCGAACCCCACCATGGCCGAGCTGGAGGAGCTGCCCGATCTGGCGTTGGTGATGAAGGAGTCGCTACGCCTGCACCCGCCGGTGCCGGTGATGGCGCGCAAGACGGTCAAGGACACCGAGATCCTGGGCGTGGAGATCCCGGCCGGACGACTCACCTCGATCATGCCGCTGTACTCGCACCACATGCCCGAGTACTGGACGGACCCGGAGATCTTCGACCCCGAACGCTTCTCCGACGAGCGGCGGGAGGACAAGTCGCACCGCTTCGCGTGGGAGCCGTTCGGCGGCGGGGTGCACAAGTGCCTCGGCATAATCTTCGCCAACCTCGAGTCCAAGCTGGTGCTCAGCGCGCTGCTACGCCACTTCGAGTGGTCGGTCCCGCTGGCCTACGTGCCGCCCATGAAGAACGACTCGCTGCCCTACCCCGCGGACGGACTGCCCGTCTCGCTCCGGCCGCTGGCACGCGTCGCCGCGAACTGACCCGCCGCCCGCCCCGCCTCCGCCGTCCAGAGGATTTCGCCTGTATCGCCCGAGTGGGTCTGAGCGAAATCCTCTGCTCGGCGATGATGCCGCGGCGGCGGGGGGGTGTCCCTATGAGGATTGTCAAGCGTTTTGCTGATGATTGGTGATCGCTTCAGGCCGCCGCGGCTACGTCGTTGGGTGCTGGCGGCTCGCGGTAGAACTCGCGGTTGGTCAGCATGGCGTAGATGACGTTGCTGCGGCGTCGTGCAAGGCACATGACGGCTGCGTTGTGCTTCTTTCCTTCGGCGCGTTTGCGCTGGTAGTAGGCCTGAGAGGGGCCATGGCAGTTGCTGGCGATCCAGGCGCTGCGGAACATGGCGTTCTTGAGGCGCTTGTTGCCACTACGAGCAGGGAATTCGCCCTTGATGGAGGTGCCGCTTCGTCTGGTCACCGGGGCGATACCGGCGTAAGCAGCGAGATGTGAGGCGGAGGCGAAGTCGCTGCAGTCGCCCACGGCCAGCAGGATGTTGGAGGCGGTCTTGATGCCGATGCCGGGCATCGAGATCAAGACCTCGGCAAGAGGGAATTCATCGAGCATCCCCTCGACCTGGCCAGCGATGGTCTCGCGCTGTTGCTGTAGCGCTTTGATGTTCGCGGCGAGCTGCGGGATGACCAACTCGGCAGCGTCGGTGCCGGGCACGGTGACCGTCTGTTCGGCCAGTGCCGCGAAGATTCGGTCGATGAGCTCGACCGGATCTTTTCTCGACCTGTTGCGGGCCCATTTGAGCACTCGGCCTCGGCCGGCTGCGGCGAGTTTGGTGGGTCCGCCGTAGTGGATGAGCAGGTCCAACACGATGGCTCGAGCAAGGATCTCACCGACGAGAACGCGCTCGAATGCCGGGTGAATTTGTGTCAGAACACTGCGCAGCCGGTTCTTGGCCCGGGTGCAGTCCCGAGCGATGTCGTCGTCGAAACCGGCGAGCATTTTCAGCGCTGAGAGCACCTCGCTATCGCGGTCCACCGCTCGCAGGGTGTGCGGCATTGTGCGGGCCGTGTCGGCGATGATGAACGCATCTCGGGCATCGGTTTTCGACCTACCTGGGTACAGGTCCGCGGCTTTGCGCATCGCAAGTCCTGGCAGGTAGGCGACCTCGCAACCGCAGTCACGGGCCACCGCGATGGGCAGCGCCCCGATCGTGTTGGGCTGGTCGACGATCATCAGCACCGGTCCATGCTGCTGAAGTTCGACGATAACTTTCCGCAGAGCGACTTCGTCTTGGACCAGGGGTTTGTCGTAGAGGCGGGAGCCGTCCTGGGCGAGAGCGCATGCGTGATGGGCACTCTTGCCGACGTCCAGTCCCACGAATACGGCGTAGTTCTCGGACATGGCGATACTTCCCTTCTGAAGTATCCCTGCTGGTCACCGTCTTGACACCCGATGCCGACACCCACGTTACGAAGAGACCTCACCTAAAAGGTGGGCCGCGTCCCTATCAGCGGTCAACGCGTGTCTCTCGAGCGGGTGGCAACACCCCCCGGACCATCGATGGCAGGGCAAGAAAGCCATGCCCACTCGAGCGACCAGACCTCCGACCACCGGAGGTTCAATAAAGGTAACGGGCGGGACGGCCAGCGTGTCGGCCGGCGGGACGGCCAGCGTGGCGGCGGCCAGCGTGGCGGCCGGCGTGGCGGCCGGCGGGA
>NZ_JAALDT010000196.1:0-6804 GCF_014144995.1 Dietzia sp. DQ11-71
GCCCCGGTCGCCGAGCCGGTCCCGCAGGCGGCGTCCTACGCCAACTGCTCGGCGGCCCGGGCCGCCGGCGTCGCGCCGCTGTACCGCGGGCAGCCGGGGTACGCCTCGAAACTGGACCGCGACAACGACGGTGTCGCCTGCGAATGATCCGCGGCGCCGGGGACCGCAGGATCGCTCGGCGCTGAAATCCTCGTCGTCGTCGTTCCCGTGAGTCGTTCCGGGCCGGGCGAACGGATCGGGCAAGATGTGTATCGGCGCCGGGAACACACAGGTGAGCCCGCGCGTTGCACATGTACGAGTGATTCGTCGGTGACCCGGCGGGGACTCTCGACCAACGACCTTCCCCGACAATTCCGAAGGGACCTCGATGCGCACCAGCAGCAACCCGGTCTTCAGTTCACTGTCCACGGACAGTGCCCGCGGCGCCACCCACCTCGGTGGTGCCGGCCGTGGCGCCTTCCAGCAGGGCCAGTACGGCCAGCAGGGCTTCGGTGCCCAGGCCGGTTACGGTGCCCCGCAGGCGCACCCGCAGTTCGCCGCCGACACGCGGCCCATGACGATCGATGATGTGGTCGCGAAGACCGGCACGACCCTCGGTCTGCTCGCCATCGTCGGCACGATCTCCTTCTACCTGATCACGATGAACCCGGGGCTGCTGTTCCCGTTCATCCTGGTCGGCGGCATCGGCGGCCTGATCACCGTTCTGATCGCCACCTTCGCGCGCAAGATGGACTCCGCGCCCGTCACCCTGACCTACGGCGCCCTCGAGGGGCTGTTCGTCGGCGCGGCGACGTACCTGTTCACCATCGACCTGCAGGGGACCGGCGGCGTCCTCGGCGCGGTGGGTGCCGCGATCCTCGGCACCATCGGCGTCTTCGTGGGCATGCTGTTCGTCTACAAGACCGGCGCCGTGCGCGTGACGCCCAAGTTCACCCGCTTCATGTCCGCCGCGATCGTCGGCGTGCTGTTCGCGGCCCTGGGCAGCATCGTGCTGAGCCTGTTCACCGGCACCAACCCGCTCTACGACGGCGGCCCGATCGCGATCGGCTTCTCCCTCCTGTGCATCGGCCTGGCCGCGTTCAGCTTCCTGATGGACTTCGACAACGCCGACCGCCTCGTGCGCGCCGGTGCCCCGTCCAAGATGGCGTGGGGCGTCGCGCTCGGCCTCACGGTCACCCTGGTGTGGCTGTACGTCGAGATCCTCCGCCTGATGAGCTACTTCCGCGACTGACCGGCCCGAACAGTAGCGCTGCCTGACTGATCAGGTCAGGTTCCGGCGAATCCCACGGCCCCGGCCCCCCGCGAGGGGAGCCGGGGTCGTCGGCATTTCGGGTGTGGCGGCGATGGGGTTCCGGCAGCGGCCGGCGTGCCCGGCCCGCCTCGTACACCCCGCGGGCGCCGCCGGGGTAGCCGGCTGCAGGACCAACGACGAGAGCGCCCCGGGCACACTTCCTCGAGAGAAGCGTGCCCGGGGCGCTCGCAGTGCCGCGGGGTGGCGCGGGCTCAGGCCGCGCCGGATGGGATCAGCTGAGGCGCTCGAGCACCATCGCCATGCCCTGGCCGCCGCCGACACACATGGTCTCGACGCCGAACTGCTTGTCCTCGGCCTGCAGGTTGTTGAGCAGCGACGCGGTGATGCGGGCGCCCGTCATACCGAAGGGGTGGCCGAGCGCGATGGCACCGCCGTTGATGTTGAGCTTGTCCTCCTCGATGCCGAGCTCGCGGGCCGAGCCGAGCACCTGCACGGCGAACGCCTCGTTGATCTCGAACAAGTCGATGTCGGAGATCGACTTGCCGGCGATCCGCAGGGCGTTCTTGACGGCCTCGATCGGCCCCAGGCCCATGATCTCGGGCGACAGGCCGGACACGCCGGTGGAGACGACGCGCGCGAGCGGGGTCAGGCCCAGCTCCTTGGCCTTGGTGTCGGACATGATCACCAGGGCGGCGGCACCGTCGTTGAGCGGGCAGCAGTTGCCGGCGGTGATGGTGCCATCGGGGCGGAAGACCGGGTTGAGCTGCGAGACCTTCTCGTAGGTCGTGCCGGCGCGCGGGCCGTCGTCGGTGGAGACGACGGTGCCGTCGGGCATGGTGACCGGGGCGATCTCGTTGGCGAAGTGGCCACGCTCGATCGCGTCGAGGGCGCGGGAGTGCGAGCGCACGCCCCAGTGGTCCTGGTCCTCGCGGGTGATGCCGGTCATCTGGGCGACGTTCTCGGCGGTCTGGCCCATGGGGATGTAGACGTCGGGGAGCTGGCCGTTCACCCGCGGGTCGGTCCAGGTCTCGGCGCCGCCCTCTGCACGCGTGGCGGTGCGGGCCTCGGCGTCGGCGAAGATCGGGTTGTGTGTGTCCGGCCAGTGGTCGGCGGTGCCCTTGGAGAAGTTGGAGACGGTCTCCACACCGGCGGAGATGAACACGTCACCCTCGCCGGCCTTGATCGCGTGCAGCGCCATACGGGTGGTCTGCAGCGAGGAGGAGCAGTAGCGGTTCACGGTGGTGCCCGGGACGGTGTCCAGGCCGGCGAGCACGGAGACGACACGGCCCATGTTGAAGCCCTGCTCGCCGCCCGGCAGGCCGCAGCCCAGCATGAGGTCGTCGATCTCGGTGGGGTCGAGCGCGGGGATCTTGTCCAGCGCGGCCTTGACCATCTGGGCGGTGAGGTCGTCGGAGCGGATGCCCACGAGGGAACCCTTGTTGGCGCGCCCGATGGGGGAACGGGCGTACGAGACGATCACGGCTTCCGGCATGGAAAGCTCCTTCGTTGCGGGTGAGTACTGGTGTGGTCGGGTCAGTCCTGGGGATCCGGGTCGTCCCGCGTCGAGCGGGCCGGTGTCAGGATCCGGCTGCGGCGTCGGAGGGTGTCCGCGGCCTCACGGGCCTCGCCCGTGCTCTCGGGGTCACCGTCCACGTCCTCATTATGCAGGAACGTGTTCCGGTCACCGTCGTCCGCATCCTCGTGAGTGCGGACGAAGTCGGTCAGGCGCTTGGTCAGCCGGGCCACCACGGACTCGCGGTGCTCGACGGGCGCGCCGGTGTCGGCAGTCTCGGCGGGCGCACCGGTGCCGGCAGCGTCGGTAGTGTCGGCGGGCGCGCCGGCCTCGGCAGTGTCGTCGGAGTCGGCGAGGTCGGCGGCGCTTTCGGCGGACTCCAGTGAGGCGGCGGCCTCCTCGGCGTCGTGCGGTAGCTGCTCCTCGGGCACGTCCTCCCACACGCCCAGCGCCACACACACGGCGGGCAGCAGCAGGCCGGCGGCGAGTTCGTACCCGGCCGAGTTGGGATGGAACCGGTCGGGCGAGAACAAGCTCTCGCCACGACGGTGGAACTCGGGCGCGAGGGTCTCCGCCAGGGAGACGGGGACGCCGCCGGCCTTGCGGGCCTGCACGGCTTGCGCGCCGGCCAGGCGTCGGCTCAGGCCGGACATGACCGATCGCAACGGCTGGGGGACCGGCTTGATGATGCTCAGGTCGGGGCAGGTGCCCACCACGACGTGCGAACCGTTCTCCCGGAGCGCCCGCACCGCGTCACCTACTCGCCGCGCCGAGGGACCGATCGCGTTGCGGGAGGTGATGTCGTTGCCGCCGACGAGGATCACCGAGATGTCGGGGTCGCCGTGCGCGATCTGCATCGCCTCGATCTGCCCGGGCAGTCCCTTGGAGGTGGCGCCGACGATCGCCTTGATGCTCAGCCGCACGTCCCAGCCGGACTCTTCGGCCAGGCCGCGCGCCAGCAGCACGCCGGGCAACTCGTCGGGGGAATCGGCGCCGAGGCCGGCGGCGAGCGAGTCGCCGAAGATCATCATGTGTACGTCGCACGTCATTCCGGGTCGCCACGGTTCGGGTGACCGGGCCCCGGGCCGGTAGAGCCCGTCGCCGGAGTAGGGCCGCGACGTCGGCTTGGGGATCACCCGGCGCGCGATCCGGGCCTGCTGCGTGAGTACCTCCTGCGCGCCGCGGTACGCCCCCACCGTGCCCACGGCTGCCAGCCCGAGGCTCATCCAGAGGCGTCGGGAGGCGTCGTCGGCGTCCGTCATCGGGCGTGTCGTCTCCCCTCTGGGTTTGCGCGGGACTCTGCGCTGTGGTGGGCCCCGGCGCTGTGGTGGGCCCCGGCGTCGTGGCGTGAGCCCGTCCGGTGCCGTGCGGCGGACGGAGCGGCCAGCTCACGGGCATGCTGGGCCAACTCGACGATAGCCCTCCTGCTCTCGGCCGGCCCGCGGGAGAGGTCGATCGGGTACTCCACGATCGAGATGTCGGTGTGGACGATCCGTCGGGGCTGGGGGGAATCGTCGCGCCGCTGGGCCGGGTAGACGAGGTACGCGCGGTCCACCCCGAGCGCGGTGCAGGCGGCCAACAGTCGGTAGTGCTCGGCGGCGCGGGCCCGGCGGTCCGTGGGATAGGTCGGGACGAACGTGGTGACGGGCTCGCCGTCGACCTCGTACACCAACCCCGTGCGCACGGAGATGTGGTCACCGTCGTCGGACGGCGCGCTGTGACGACCCGACGGCGCGTCGTCCGCCTCGGCACCGGAGTCCAGGTTGACGACGGGGTTCTGCAGCAGCCGACCACCCCGGCCGTCGAGGGCGGCGGTCAGCTCGGCCTCCACGAAGCGTTCGAACAGTGCAGGCATCTCGGTGACGAAGGCGGCCGACGCGGCGTGACCGTCCTCGACCTCCACCGAGATCCGCCGCACGATGCGGTCCGCCAACGCGAGCGCGTCCTGGTAGCGGGCGTTGAGCCTGCTGGGCGTCCACGCCGGCACGGGCGCGCCCTGGCCGATGAGCGTGGCGTCCGACAGGCGGGCGTCGACCATCGCCAGCCGGCGGCGGGTGGAATCGGGCAGCTCGGGAAGGAACTGCAGGCGGTGGGCGGCCGTGCGCAGGATGCGGTTCTCTGCGATGTCCGGGGTGAACTCGGAGTAGGTGACCTCGAGCGGGATGGTCATGCCCGGGTGGCGGCGGATCTGGTCACCCAGTCGGATCCGCCCGCGCACGGTGGTCAGCGCCTCGTCGACCCTGCGGTACCCGCGCAGCAGTCCGGCGGACAGGGCCCGGTGCGCCAACCGGGCCATGGACTCGGCGACGGAGGTCCACAGCTCGTCGTCGTCCCTGGCCTGCACCGATGAGGACAGGAAGGGGTCGTCGGCCGCGTGGTCGAGCAGGAAGAACAACTGCGTCAGGCCGAGGCTGGCGGCGGGCATGACCCGCACCGACAGACCTTCGACGCGGACCGAACCGACCGCGCCGCAGGGGATGAGCCGCCACGTGTCGCGGCCGGCGGGCAGCACCTCCACGAGGCCGGTCTGCGACAGGTGCTGCGCACCCTCCCAGCTCAGGTTGACGAGTCGGCCACGGCGGTCGAACTCGTCGAACTCGAGCGCCACCGGCGACGCCGGCGACTGTGCCGACGCCGGCGCGCCGGCGCGAGTCGGAGTTGCGGTCACGCCCGCCCGATCTTGCGGCGCAGTGCCGCGAGGCCGAACCGCTCGTGCACCTCGGCGCGGGTGAGCCGCCCGTAGTAGTGCTCCTCGAGCAGCGGGAGGAGGTCGAACCGCCAGATGGCCTCGAGGCCGCCCGGCTCGGTGGCCTGGTCCTTCATGAAGTACGACGGCCCGATCCGCAGGTCGCGGTCGGAGTCGTCGATCTCGGAGTTGAGCGCCTCGAGCAGCTCCGCGGGCTCGGTCGTCACGCCGCGCGCCTCGAGGTGGCGTCGCAGCACGCCGGCCACCGGCGGGGTGTCGGGGTGCAGTTCCATGAACGCGAAGCGTCGGCGGATGGCGGCGTCGACCATGGCGATCGACCGGTCGGCGGTGTTCATGGTGCCGATGATGAACAGGTTGCGCGGCAGCCGGAACGAGGTGTCGGGGGAGTACTGCGGCAGCACGGTCCGGTCCCGGTACTCCAGCAGGAAGTACATCTCGCCGAACACGCGGGCCAGGTCGGCGCGGTTCATCTCGTCGATGATGAGGAAGCTCGGGTGTTCGCGACCCGACTCCGAGGTCGCCCGCGCGGCCTGGCGCCGCAGCGGCCCGGCCTGGAGAGCGAAACCGGGCTGCCCCGACTCGGTGAGCGTGGGCCGGTAGCCCTCGAAGAAGTCCTCGTAGGCGTAGCTGGGGTGGAACTGCACCAGCTGGACCCGGCTGGGGTCGTCGGGGCCGGCGAGGAAGCGGGCCAGTTCCTGGGCGAGGTAGGTCTTGCCGGTGCCGGGCGGGCCGTAGAACACGATCTGCTGACGCTGCTGCAGGGTGTCGACGATCTCCTGCAGCTCCTCGCGGGGCATGTGCAGGCCGTCGGCCAGCTCGTCGGTGACCTCGGGCAGGGTCGGCACCGCCCCGGCCGCGGGCGCCTCGGCGACCTGCGACTCCGCGGAGTGGCGCCCGGGGTGCATCGCCGAGAGCATCGCGTCCAGGCCGTCGGTGAGGTCGACGACCGTGCCGGGCTCGCCGATCAGCTCGGACAGAGGACTGGGCAGGGTCTCCAGGTCGAGGGTGACGGTGCTCCACAGCACCGAGCGCTCGAGTTGCTGTCCGCCGTCGTCGACGTAGCCGAGGTCGTCGGTGAGGGTGCCCAGATGCAGTTTGGCGTCGGCGACCGTGGCCACCACGTCCTGCGGGTTCATCCGGGACAGGAAGGTGTGCAGTTCGGCGGTGAGCTGGAACCGGGCCTGGTAGTCCAGGTGCGGGTAGCCCTGCTCGACGGCCTGGGACACCTCGAGCCGGCTGGCGTGCGCGGGGATCCGCGGCAGGTGCGAGGCGGGCAGCGCGATGCGGTTCTGGGCGACCCACTGGCCGGCCTGGCCGACGCCGCCGCGGCCG
>NZ_JAALDT010000197.1:0-3266 GCF_014144995.1 Dietzia sp. DQ11-71
CGCGGCGGTCCCACGGCCCGTCCCGTTCGCACGGCGACGGATGGCACCCGACGCCTCCCCGGGCCGCCGGGACGCCGCACGATCGCGTGCGTCTACCCGGCGGTCCGAGGGGCGGGGCGGGCGGGCCATGCGCCTTCCTTTCCGACTACGTGCCCGTCAGCGGTGAACTGCCGACGGGCGGTGCTGGTGCCGTCAGGCGGAGAAGCGCGGGAACGCCTCGGCGCCGGCGTACCGGGCGGCGTCGCCGAGCATCTCCTCGATGCGCAGCAGCTGGTTGTACTTGGCCACGCGCTCGGAACGGGCCGGGGCGCCGGTCTTGATCTGGCCACAGTTGCAGGCCACGGCGAGGTCGGCGATGGTCGTGTCCTCGGTCTCGCCGGAGCGGTGCGACATCATCGAGGCGTAGCGGTTGCGGTGGGCCAGGTCCACGGCGTCCAGCGTCTCGGTGAGGGTGCCGATCTGGTTGACCTTGACCAGCAGGGCGTTGGCCAGGCCCTTTTCGATGCCCTCGGCCAGGCGCTGCGGGTTGGTGACAAAGAGGTCGTCGCCGACCAGCTGGACCTTGTCGCCGATCATGTCGGTGAGCGTCTTCCAGCCGTCCCAGTCGTCCTCGTCGAGCGGGTCCTCGATCGAGACCAGCGCGTACTTGTTGACGAGCTCGGCGTAGACGTCGGCCATCTCGGCGGCGGAAAGCTGCTTGCCCTCGAAGTGGTACTTGCCGTCCTTGTAGAACTCGGTGGCCGCGACGTCCAGCGCGAGCGCGACGTCGGTGCCGAGCGAGTAGCCGGCCTTCTCGATGGCCTCGGCGATGAGGTCGAGCGCGGCGGTGGTGGACTCGACGGAGGGGGCGAACCCGCCCTCGTCGCCCAGACCGGTCGACAGGCCGCGGTCCTTGATGACGGTCTTGAGGTGGTGGTACACCTCGGTGCCCATGCGCAGGGCCTCACGGAACGTGGGCGCGCCGATGGGGGCGATCATGAACTCCTGGACGTCGACGCCCGAGTCCGCGTGGGCGCCACCGTTGAGGATGTTCATCATCGGCACGGGCAGCACGTGGGCGTTGGCACCGCCGATGAAGCGGTACAGCTCGAGGCCCGAGGACTCGGCGGCGGCGCGGGCCACGGCCAGCGAGACGCCGAGCACGGCGTTGGCGCCGACGGTCGACTTGTTGGGGGTGCCGTCGGCGTCGAGAAGGGCCTCGTCCACGACGCGCTGGTCCTCGGCGGGGATGCCGATGACGGCGGGGGCGAGGACGTCCAGTACGGCCTCGACAGCCTTGGTGACGCCCTTGCCCATGTAGCGCTCGTCCTCATCGCGCAGCTCCACGGCCTCGTGGGCGCCGGTGGATGCACCGGACGGCACGGCGGCGCGGCCGAACGAGCCGTCGTCCAGAAGCACCTCCACCTCGACGGTGGGGTTGCCTCGCGAATCGAGGATCTCCCGGGCTCCGACCTGCTCGATAAGCGCCATCTGTGCTCCTTGGGGGAAGTTCGTGGGTTCGTGTGCGTGGCCGGCGCCGCTGGGCGGGCGCAGTCCGCTGGCCATTGTTCCACGTCGGTCCAGAGGGCGGGACGAGGCTGGGCCGGGGGCGGCTGGCCTTCGGCCGGACTTGCCGCCCAGTTCACACTCCGATGCCCTCCGATGTCTGGCCAGCAATCTGCCGAGACATTTTGACAGCGAGGCACGCTCCGCCCCTTGCCAGCTCACCGGGCAGCACTGTTCAATTTAGTGCGCCGACGAACTAAGGTCGTTTCGCGGCTGAGGTTTCAGCAGGATTGTTGACCGCTTTCTCGCAGTAGCAAATCTGCCAATCGACTCCATCCGCTAAGATCACTTCGTGACCTCGACACTCGCTGACATCAATTGGCTCTTGAGTTCTCTAACTCAAGCCTCGGCCGCCCTAATTGCGATAGTAGGAGGGCTTCTCGTCTCACGCTATGTCGCGCTTCACGCCGAGCAACAAGCAACCCAGCGGAGGGTTGCGGACCTCACCAGGCGCGAGGAAGAATCAAGCGAGCGTTTAGCTAAATACATCCATGACCTTGCCACTCACGAAATCGACGATGTTCTTTGCTCTGACGCTGTATATTTGCAAATCGTTCAGGATGGCTTTAGAACCACTGTCGAAGCCGCGCTAACCGCGGCCGAGGAACACGGCGAGGATCTAAATCAGGAACTCCTCCTCACCCGACTGGAGGCAATTTCGCGCGAACTAGAGATCGCATGGGAGAGCCTGGACCCTTTAATCCCCGAATCTGAAAACCACCCGAACTGGGTCGACTTCAAGCGGCAGCACGATTTAGCGGTTGAGTTCGCCGATGTTTGGGAGTGGTCCTACAAGATCATATCGGAATCGAAGGAGGAAGAAGCGCGGAATCGAAGACTCTCGACGGGCAACTTCTTATCCTCGCCAATTTTGGCTCCAGCACTTTTCGAGGGCGTGCGTCCGTATGATATAGCAAACGTGATTTCATCACAGTATGCACGCGACCATATTAGTTCAATACAGGACAATATAGATCAAGCCGAGTCAGAAGCGCGCTCGCTACGCCAAGAACGAAGACTGGCGAGTGAAACCCACGAGGCTACGCGGCAACCCGAGGGTTTCAGCCTGGCACTGCAGGTACTAAGCGTCATAGCCCTACTTGGCATAGCGATCCCAGTCACAGTTATGGGATTCAGTCCAACTACAATCGCTCCGTGGGCACGCGTCGCGATAATTGTCAGCTTCTTTTTCGGCGTCGCGCTACTGTTACGCTTTTTGTTTGTCTATGCGAGTTTCCTGCGCGACGGCGGTCCCGATTCTTTGCCTCGCAGCGCATTCGGGCTCCTTTGGCGTCGGTGAGTAGCCGATTTGTCACTGCCGACCCACTGGCATTAAACGCAGCTCAGTGCGCATGTGCTCGCCTGACCCACCCTCCGCCGATGAACAGACGGGGGGCGATGATCGGCCGGCGCTTTCAATTCCCGCGATTTTCCGCCCGTCCCGAACCGGCCTCCAGCCGGAACTCTGACCGGAGCGGGTCGTTGTCGTCGTCGGCCCCAAGCTCGTCCCCGCCCTGCGGATTCCCGCCCCGCGCTCGCCCCGCCACCTAAGCGGCCGAGCACAAGCGGACACCGGCGGTGGCACGACCTGCCCCTAACGTGAGCCTGACCCCGCCAGGACCACCCAGGAGGACTCAGTGGACTCACCCGCCCTCATCACCGCCCGCAACCGGGACGGCATCTGACCTGACTTCCACAAGTTTTAGTGTCACCCTGCGTTG
>NZ_JAALDT010000198.1:0-9667 GCF_014144995.1 Dietzia sp. DQ11-71
GCGGTGGGCCCGTGGTCCGCTTTCGCGTGCCCGGTTACAGGCCCAGGTACCCGGTCACGAGCAGGTGGAGCTCGGCGCGCCACGAGTCCGCGTCGAGCGGCGGGTCGGCCAGTGGAGCGGACAGCACGGCGCCCTGGACCGCGAGGTAGAGCATGGTGGCCATGCGGTCGGGGTCGCGGCCGGCGAGGCGGGCGTCGGCCGCGATGGCGCGGGCGAGGACGTCGCGGAGGAACCCGATGAGTCGGTGCTGGGACGTGCCGAGCCGGCGGAACACGTACTCGGCGAGCATGCCGCTCTCGTGTCGGCGCAGCGCGTCGAGCAGGGGGTCGGTGCGCACCTCGTCGGCCATCGCACACAGCAGGCGGGCCAACTCGTCGGCATCGTGGACCGCGCCTTCCAGCAGGTCCGGGCCGACGCGCTCGACCACGCCGGTGAGTTCGCGGGTGAGGAGATCGGCGACCAGTGCGCTGATGTCCGGCCAGTGCCGGTAGAGGGTGGTGCGTCCGACGCCGGATCGGCGCGAGACCTCGACCATCGTGGTGCGACTGGGGCCGATCTCGAGGATCGCGGCGCGGGCGGCGGTGAGTGCGCGGTCCCGGGTGGTGTGGCGCAAGGGGCCGGAGATGGTCACCGGGCCTCCTTCGCGGCGGGTCCCGCGGGGCGCGGGTCGGTGCCGGGACACCGGACGAAAACCCGTGAGCGGAACAGATCGTGCTCTAGTGTCCCAGTATGAGCGACGTGAACCCCGCTGACAAGCACCGATCCGGCCGCCTGCCGCTACCGCCGATGGACCTGTCCAGGTGGGGGACGGCCGCCGAGGCCACGGAGCTGAGCGAGAGCATCCGCGCCCTGCTGCGCGACGTGCTCGGCGTGACCGCGGAGACCGGGCGGACGTTCGACCCGGCCGCGGTGACCGCCTCGCCGTCGCGACTCACCGACGCCGATCTCGCCGCACTGGCCGACATCGTGGGCCCCGGCGACGTCTCGGTCGACGACGCGCAGCGCCTTCCGCGCGCCCGCGGCAAGTCGACGCCCGACCTGTTGGCGTGGCGGACGAGGCCGGCCGTGGACTGCCCCGATGCGGTGGTGGCCCCGGGGGACGACGACGAGGTGGCCGCCCTCCTGGACTGGTGCACCTCCGAGAAGGTCGCGGTCGTCCCCTTCGGCGGCGGCACCTCCGTCGTCGGCGGCCTGGACCCGGACACCGGGACGAACAGGGCCGTGCTGAGCGTCGACCTGGCCCATTTCGACGGTCTCGAGTCGATCGACCCCGAGTCGGGGGAGGCGGTCCTCGGGGCGGGCGTCACGGGTCCGCGGGCCGAGGAACTGCTGGCTGAGCACGGTTTCTCGCTCGGGCACTTCCCGCAGTCCTTCCCCTACGCCACGCTGGGCGGCTACGCCATGACCCGGTCCTCGGGACAGAGCTCCGCCGGGTACGGGCGCTTCGACGAGATGGCCAGCGGGCTGACGGTGGTCACCCCGGTCGGCGTGATCGAGGCGGGCCGGGCCCCGGCGTCGGCCGCCGGACCGGACCTGCGGCAGTGGCTCCTGGGATCGGAGGGTGCGTTCGGCGTGTGCACCCGGGTGCGCGTGCGGATCCATCCGGTGCCGGAGGTGGTGCGGCACGAAGCGTTCCGCTTCCCCGACTTCGCCACCGGCGCCGCGGCGCTGCGCGCGGTCGAGCAGCAGGGGACGGGTCCGACGGTCATCCGCCTGTCCGACGAGACGGAGACGATGGTGAACCTCGCCACCGCGACAGAGTCGATCGGCGAGCAGGCCGGGGACGACGAGGACCGCTCCGGAGGGTGCCTGTGTCTCTGCCTGTTCGAGGGCACGGCCGCCCATGCCGGGTCCCGGCACGCGGAGACGCGGGAGGTCCTGATCGCCCACGGCGGTATCTCGCTGGGCCCGGGGCCCGCGCAGTCGTGGGAGCACGGCCGCTTCGGGACCCCGGTCCTGCGCGATGCGCTGCTGGACAACGGCGCGCTGGTGGAGACCCTGGAGACCGCCACCGACTGGTCGCGCCTGCCGGCACTGCGGGCCGCGGTCACGGAGGCGTTGACCACCTCGCTCGAGGCCTCCGGAACGCCGGCGCTGGTCATGTGCCACATCAGCCACGTCTACCCGACGGGTGCGTCCCTCTACTTCACCGTGGTCGCCGGTCAGCGTGGGCAGGACCCCGTCGCCCAGTGGCTCGAGGCGAAGCGGGCGGCCTCCGAGGCGATCGTGGCGGCCGGCGGCACGATCACCCACCACCACGCGGTCGGGGTGGACCACCGCCCGTATCTGGAGTCGGAGATCGGCGAGGTCGGCCTGCGGATGCTGCGCGCGGTGAAGAACGCCGTCGACCCCCACGGCGTGTGCAACCCGGGCACACTCATCCCGTGAGCGCGCAGCTGTCCGACCGCCGGATCGGCGCGGTCACGCTACTGGTCAACCCCGCCGCGGGCGGTGGGCGCGGGGAGAAGGTGGCGGACCGGGCCGCCGACCGGCTGCGTGCGCACGGACTCCAGGTCACGCGACTGGCCGGCGGCGGGGCGACCGAGTCTCTCGCGTTGGCGCGGCGGGCGGTCGCCGACGGGACCGACGCGCTGGTGGTGTGCGGCGGAGACGGGATGGTCTCGATCGCCGTGCAGGCGCAGGCCTTCACCGATGTGCCCGTGGGCATCATCCCGGCGGGCACCGGCAACGACCTGGCCCGCGAGTACGGCATCCCCCTGGGCGATCCCGAGGCCGCCGCGGACGTCGTCGCCGACGGCCGGGTCGAGACCGTCGACCTCGGCCGGGCCACCCCGGACGGCGGGGAACCAACGGTGTTCGCCTCGGTGCTGTGCGCCGGGTTGGACTCGAAGGTCAACCGGCGGGTCAACGAGATGGGACTCCTCCGCGGGCCCCTGCGCTACGTCCTCGCCTCGATCATCGAGTTCCCGACCTACCGTCCCCGGCGCTTCCGGATGGTCTTCGACGCCGGGCTGCCGAGCGAGGACACCGTCGAGACCGAGGTCCTGCTCAGCGCGTTCGCGATCACCCGCAGCTACGGCGGGGACATGAAGATCGCACCCGACGCCGACCGGAGCGACGGGTTGTTCGACGTCTGCTACGTCGGGAAGATCTCCAAACTCCGCTTCATGCGGCACTTCCCCTCGATCTACTCCGGCGGCCACGTGGGCCTGCGCGGCGTGTCGACGAGGCGGTGCCGGACGGTCCGACTCGAGGCCGCGGACGTCGAGGCCTTCGCCGACGGGGACGCCGTCGCGCCCCTCCCGGTGACCGTCGAGGTGCTCCCCGGGGCGGGTCGGTTCCTCGTGCCCCGTGAGCCACTCCAGTCACACCAGCATCACTGATATCTGCTGGTCACAGCATTGACGCCGTCCCGCGCCCGTCCTGTTACCTCATCGGCCAATCGGTTCGCTTCAGGCGCACCGAGACGGCATGATCACCAACATGCGCACCAGTCCCATCGCGTCACTCGCGACGATCGCCGTCACCGCCGCCACCCTTCTGGGTGGGGCCGCGACCGCCTCTGCCCAGACGGCTGACCGGACCCTGCCGTCCTTCATCCCGCAGCACCTGATCCCGGCCCACCTGGTGCCCCGCGTGGACGGTCTAGTCTCCCAGGTGCGGGCCGCACTGCCTCCCGAGGCGTGGGCTGCGGTCGGCTCCAGCGAGATGGCCTACCAGGACATCACCGCCCTGGCCGTCGGCGGCGGGTTGCGCGAGGGCATCGTCCGCGAGATCGACGCGTACCGCATCGGCCGCGCGCTCGGGACGCTGGCGCCCAACCCGGAACTCGACCGTGAGGCCCAGGCCTGGGCCGACCGACTCGCCGCCCGCGACGAGGTGGTCCACAACACCGCCCTGATCGGCCGTGGCTACGGGGAGAACATCGTCGCCGCCGGGACCCACTGCGGCGCGACTTGCCTCGTCGACCTGTGGAAGAACTCGCCCGGACACAACGAAAACCTCCTCGATCCCGGGTACCGGTCCGCCGGTATGGGAATCGCCTATTCGAGCGGCGGGAAGGTATTCGTGGTACACAACTTCGCGTACTAGAAGCCCGACCACTAATAGAAGCAGCACTCTGACTGAACCACTCGATCCGGCGGCACCGGCGCCCGGGTAGAGCCGAGACGACGGGGGAGACCATGTCCGAACGGATCACGCGAGCACTGAGGCTCAAGACAGACCCAGGGGTGTTCCTGACGACGGTGGGGATCATCCTCGCCTTTGTCGTCATCACCTTCCTGGCCGGCGACTGGGTGGGCAGGGTCTTCGGCACCGCCTCCGGGTGGATCATGACCAACCTCGGGTGGTTCTACATCCTGGGCGTCACGACCTTCCTCGGGTTCCTCATCTGGGTGGCGATGAGCCGATTCGGCCACGTCCGCCTGGGCGGGGACGACGAGCTCCCCGAGCACTCCACGCTGAGCTGGTTCGGCATGCTGTTCGCCGCGGGCATCGGCACGATCCTCATGTTCTGGGGCGTGGCGGAGCCCATCTCGCACTTCGCGACCCCGCCGCGCGGGGGCGTCGAGCCCGGCAGTCGGGACGCGGCCACCGAGGCGATGGCGTTCACGCTCTACCACTTCGGCCTGCACACGTGGACGATCTTCGCGTTACCCGCCCTGGCGTTCGCCTACTTCATCTACAAGCGCAAGATGCCGCCTCGGGTGAGTTCGATCTTCGCCCCGCTTCTGGGTGACAAGATCTTCGGTCCACTCGGCAAGACGATCGACATCGTGGCGCTCGTCGGCACGGTGTTCGGTGTGGCTACCTCGGTCGGCCTGGGCACGCTGCAGATCAACGCCGGCCTGGACGAGCTGTTCGGCATCGCCATGTCCCCGGTCGTCCAGGTCCTCGTGATCGTCGTGGTCACCACCATCGCGTGCATCTCCGTGGCCCTGGGCCTGGAGAAGGGCATCAAGCGGCTGTCCAACCTCAACATCGCGGTCGCGGTCGCGCTGCTGATCTTCGTCGTGGCCACCGGGCCGACCCTGTTCCTGCTCAAGGGCACCGTCGAGTCGCTGGGGATCTACCTGTCGACCCTGCCGGAGCTGGCGCTGTGGAACAACGACTTCCCGGCCAACGACGACCTGGCCTCGTGGCAGAACACGTGGACCGTCTTCTACTGGGCGTGGACCATCACGTGGTCGCCGTTCGTGGGCATCTTCATCGCCCGGATCAGCCGCGGCCGCACGATCCGCCAGTTCGTCTTCGGCGTCCTCGGCCTGCCGGTGGGCTTCTCGGTGCTGTGGTTCGGGATCTTCGGCATGGCCTCGTTCCACATCGAACTCTTCGGTTCCGGTGGCCTCACCGAGGCGGTGGTAGACGACGGCGACATCCCGGGCGCCCTGTTCGCGTTCCTGTCGAACTACCCGCTGGCCACGCTGTTGTCCGGTATCGCGGTGCTGCTCGTCGTCGTCTTCTTCACCACGTCCGTCGACTCGGCGGCGATGGTCGTGGACATGATCGCTTCGGGTAAGGACGAAGAGGTCCAGGCCTCCCCCGCGCACCAGCGCGTCATCTGGGCCGTGCTCATGGGCGCGGTCGGCGCGACGATCCTCGCGGGCACCGGAGAGGGTGGCCTCACCGCGTTGCAGGAGGTCATCACCGTCATCGGCCTGCCGTTCTTCATCATGGGCTTCGTGATGATGTACAGCCTCGTCAAGGGGCTCCGCGACGACATGGGCGAGCGCCTGCCCACCGTCACCCGGCAGTGGGATCGCGCCTACTCGCCGGAGGAGCTCGAGGAGCACGAGGAGGCGCCCTCTCCCGAGCCGGTTCATCCGCTGCATCAGCTCCCGGACTCCGACGGTGGGCTCGAGGAGGACGACGGGGCACCCGCGGCGTCGACGGATCCGGGGCCGACCTCGGACCGCTAGTGTCCGCGCACGTCGAGCATCGTCATGCCAGCGTGCATCTCCCACACGAGGATCTCGGCGCCGTGGTCGCCGGCGGTGACGCGTCGGCCCCCGGCGGCGGTCATCCGCGCGGCGTCGCCGGTGTCCAGCAGGCCCTCGCCCTCCAGCGTCACCGAGCCCAGGGGCACGTAGAGGTGGACGTAGGGCGCGTCGGGGAGCTGGACGGACCGGCCCGGTGCCAGCCGCGCGGCGTGCAGCGCGGACGAGTGGTCGCGGATCCGGATGGCGGCGCGGTCGGCGTGGGTGGGTAGCCCTCCGGCGACGACGACGAGCTGGTTCTCCAGCTCCGCCGGTTCGATCTCCAGCTGTTCGTAGCCGGGATCCCCACCGGAGGAGTCCGGGACGACCCACATCTGGACGAGGTGGACCGGGTCGGCGGGGGCGGCCTCGGGGCGGACCGGGCCGTCGCGCCAGCCGTCGTTGCGTTCGGAGTGCAGGATCCCCGAGCCGGCGCTCATCCGCTGCGCGAGTCCGGGGTAGATGATCCCGCTGTGTCCCTCGGAGTCCTGGTGCACGAGCGAGCCGGACAGGACCCACGTGACGATCTCCATGTCCCGGTGGCCGTGCGTGTCGAAGCCGGAGCCGGCGGCGATGCGGTCGTCGTTGTTCACCAGCAGGCGGCCGAAGTGCGTGTTCATCGGGTCCTGGTAGTTGCCGAACGAGAACGAGTGGCGGGAGTCCAACCACCCGCCGGCGTCGTGTGAGCGCGACCGGGACCGGTGGATACGGATGTCGGACATGGGCTCTGTGCCCCCTCCCCAGAGGTGGATGACGCATCAACTATAGCATCGGCCGGTGGCGGGATGACGCTCTCGCGCGTTCGGTGGCGGCGATGGAGGGGGCACTTTAGGGTTCGAAACGACTGTTCGGGCGATCGTTCAGAACGCCCGTCCAGAAAGATTGTTTATCTGTCAGCGGCCCGGCGCCGACGAGCGTAGAGTGACGGGTGTCACACCGACTAGCAGGAGGTTCCACGATGTTGCAGAACGCGCTGGCCACCACGGTGCGAGTAGGTGTGGCCACGTACAGCGGGGTGGCGCAGATCGTCGTGGACAACACTCTCGGGCGGGTGCTCGACACCAACCCCGACAAGGTCCGGTAAGTCGTCGGGGCGCTTCCTGCTGCTCAAGCGACCTACTGCTCGGGCGCCCTACTGCTCGGCTCCGGGCGTCGCATCCCTGACCTCGCCGACGAGTTCTGCCAGGACGTCCTCCAGGACCAGCAGCCCACGCGGGTCGGGTTCGCCGGGTTCGCGATCGTCGACGACCGCGAGGTGGGCCCGCGCCCGCTGCATCGCCTCCAGGACGTCGTCGAGGGGGGTCTCCGCGGGCACGATCCCCAGTTCGCGGATCCGATCCCGGCGCAGAGGCTGGGACAGGTCGTCGCCGAGGGTGTCCTTGACGTGGACGTAGCCGACGTACGCGCCGCCGCGGCGCACGGGGAACCTCGAGTGCCCCGTCCGCACGCACAGTTGCTGCACGTCCCCGTTGGACCAGTCCTCCTCGATCGAGTCCACCTCCGCGATCGGCCGGAGGACGTCGGCGGCGGTGATGTGATCGAACTCGAGCGCGCCCTCGAGCAGCAGCGTCTCGTCCTCGTCGAGGAGGCCGGAGTCCTCGGCCGCGGCGACCATCCCGTGCATCTGGTCCACCGTGAAAGTGGTCTCCACCTCGGAACGCGGTTCCACCCGCAGTACGTACCTCACCACCGCGTCCGCGGACTTGTTCATCAGCCAGATCGCGGGCAGGAACACCAGCACGAAGACCCGCAGGACCGGGCCGAGCAGGAGGGCCGCGGCCGCGGGCCGGGCGATCGCCATGTTCTTGGGCACCATCTCGCCGAGCACCATGTGCAGGAATGTGACGATGAGCAGGGAGATCACCAGAGCGATCGGGTGGGCGAACCCGGTGGGCACGCCCAGCCAGCCCAGCGGCTGCTCGATGAGGTGGGCGATGGCGGGTTCGCCGACCGCGCCGATGAGCAACGAGCAGGCCGTGATGCCGAGCTGCGTGGCCGCCAGTGAGAGCGACACGTTCTCCATGCCGCGCAGCGACCACAATGCGCGCGTGCTGCCCTCGGCCGCGTGCGGCTCCAGGTTGTCGCGCCGCGCTGAGACCATCGCGAACTCCGCGGCGACGAAGAACCCGTTGCCCAGCAGGAGGGCCACCAGGACCAGTAGCGCGACACCGTCACTCATCCGGATCCACCGCCTCGGGCTCGTCCCGCAGGACGGTGGCGCGCACCCGCTCGGCCCGGTGCGCGCGCAGCGACTCCACCCGCAGGCGCACACGCGCCCGCGTCGGCAGGTCGTCGTCGTCGCGGTTCTCGTGGTCATGCGCGTCCAACTCGGTCTTGTCGCCGACCCGGGGGAGTCGGTCCACCGCCTCGGACAGGAGCCCGGACAGGGTGGACACCGTCTCCACCGGCGGGATCTCCAGTCGCAGGATGGCGCCCAGTTCGTCGGGCCGCATCATCCCGCCCACGAGAACGGTGTCGTCGTCGACCCACTCGTGGGTGCGCGACGCACGGTCCTGCTCGTCATCGATCTCGCCGACGATCTCCTCCACCAGGTCCTCCAGGGTGACGATCCCCGCGGTCCCGCCGAACTCGTCCACCACCACGGCCATCTGCAGATCGGTCTGACGGAGCAGCCGCATGAGCGGGTCGAGCGTCATCACCTCCGACACCACGGTCGCCTCGGTGGCGATCTCCCGCACCGGCGTCCGGGCGCGCTCGTCGACAGGCACGGCCAACGCCTGCCGGTAGTGGACGACGCCCACCACCTCGTCGACGGTCGCGCCGAGGACGGGGAACCGCGACCGGCCCGTCGCGGCCACCGTGTCGAGCAGGTCCTGCGCGGTGTGGTCACGCAGGAACGTCACCAGCGGACGGGGCACCATCACGTCCGCCGCGCGGTGTTCCCCGAACGAGATCGAGCGGGTCACCAGCTCGGCCGTGTGCGGGTCCATCGCGCCCTGACGGCCCGACCGCGCGGCCGACGCCCGCAGCTCCTCGGGTGACCGTGCCTCGCCGGGTTCCTCCTGCGGGGTGAACCCGAGCAGCCGCAGGACGACGTTGGCGGTGGTGTTGAGGCCCGTGACCAGCCAGCCGAACACCGCCATGAAGATCCGCTGGGGGATCACGACCAGCCGCGCGACCCGCATCGGAGCGGCGATGGCCCAGTTCTTTGGGACGAGTTCGCCGAAGACCATCTGGAGGAAGGTGACGACGACGAAGGCCACCGTCATCGCGATGCCGCGGGCCGCCGGCTCGGACATCCCCGACACGCCGAGGGCGCCGGTGATCAGCTCCCCCACGGAGGGACCGGTGAGGTATCCCGCCAGGAGGCTGCTGACCGTGATGCCCAGCTGGGCCCCCGACAGGTTCGTCGAGGTCCTGGCCAGGGACCCGTCGAGGGTCGTGGCGATGCGATCGCCCTCCGAGCCGGCCGCACGCACGTCGTCCCGGTTGACGGTGAGGAACCCGAACTCGACGGCCACGAACAAGGCGTTGGCACTGATGAGCAGTATCAACGCCAGCGTGAGCGTCAGGGCGATGGCCACGTCAGGCCCGGCTACTGGCCGTCTGCCGTACCGTCCGAGCCGCCCACGGCCTGATCCGGCTGCTCAGGGGTCTGGTACACCTTCTTCTGCTCGGCGCGCTCGGCAGCGCCGTCCCCGCCCGCGCCGGACGTCGCAGCGGAGCTCGCCGCTCCCGCGGAGTCGTGCGGTGTCGCGCCCCCGGCG
>NZ_JAALDT010000199.1:0-9669 GCF_014144995.1 Dietzia sp. DQ11-71
GTCGCCGCGCCGCCGGTTGCGCCCGGGCCCCCGACGCCGAACGGGCGTGGGGGCGAGCCGGGTGTCGCCGGAGTCGGAGGCGCCGCGGTGGGCGTCAATGCCGCCATCGTGATGACCGGATCGTTGGGTGACTACGAAGTGGCGCTGCCGGACGGTGTCACGTTGCCACCAATGCCGTTCATTCGGTGAGTTATCTGAGAGAAGGCCCGGCCCGGGAGCATTCGCCCGGGGCGGGCCTTCCGCCATCTCGGGTGGGCGTGAGGCGCGTACCCTGAGAGAAATCTCACAAGGTGGACTCGGGTTCCCATGTCAGGGGCCACAGTTTGACTTTCCCGATTTGTGTGCTGCGCCCCTTCTGCCCATATTATTTCCGAGCCAGAGCACTTCGGTCCTCTGAGTACGGGTGCTCCAGACACCACGGAGTCCGCCCGTCGACAAGCGAAGGCGAATACATGATGACGACTCCCGGCCCCAAGAGCCTGTACCGCCCTGAATACGAACACGACTCGTGTGGAGTCGCGTTCGTTGTGGATATGTACGGACGCAAGTCCCGGGACATCGTCGAGAAGGCGATCGCCGCACTGGTGAACCTCGAGCACCGCGGCGCCGTTGGCGCCGAGGCCAACACCGGTGACGGCACGGGCTTGTTGATCCAGGTACCGGACTTGTTCCTCCGCGAAGTGATGCGTGAGGAGCAGGACGTAGAACTGCCTGAGGCCGGTGCATATGCCACCGGCCTTTGTTTTCTCCCCCAGTCCCGCATGCTCGCGATGGACGCCATGCGGATGGTGGAGCGGATCGCCGCCGAACAGGGCGTGTCCGTGATCGGGTGGCGTGAGGTCCCGGTCGACGACTCCACGGTCGGCGCGATCTCACGCGACGCGCAGCCCAGCATCCACCAGATCTTCGTCAAGGCCGCCGGCCCCGGAGGGGCGCTGCTCACGGAGCTGGACCTCGAGCGCAAGTGCTTCGTCGTGCGCAAGCGCTGCGAGCACGAGCTGGGCTCCAAGGGGCCCGGCAAGGGTGACCTCGGCTCGGAGACCGTGTATTTCCCGTCCCTGAGCCCTCGGACCTTCGTCTACAAGGGCATGCTCACCGAGAAGCAGCTCCCGGAGTTCTACCTGGATCTCCAGGACGAGCGTGTGGAGTCCGCCCTGGGCATCGTCCACTCCCGCTTCTCCACCAACACGTTCCCGGCATGGCCGCTGGCGCATCCCTTCCGCTACGTCGCCCACAACGGTGAGATCAACACCGCCCGCGGTAACGAGAACTGGATGCGGGCCCGCGAGTCACTCATGTCCAGCGAGCACATCGAGGACCTGTCGGCGGCACTGCCCATCTGCACCCCGGGCGGCTCCGACACCGCGCGCTTCGACGAGGCGCTGGAACTGCTGACGCTGGCAGGGCGCACCCTGCCCCACGCCGTGCTCATGATGGTCCCCGAGGCGTGGGAGCGCCACGAGACGATGGACCCGGCCAAGCGGGCGTTCTACGAGTACCACGCCTCCCTCATGGAGGCATGGGACGGACCGGCGTCGATCACGTTCACCGACGGCACCGTGATCGGCGCCGTGCTCGACCGCAACGGTCTGCGCCCGTCCCGGATCTGGGTCACCGACGACGGGCTCGTCGTCATGGCCTCCGAAGTCGGCGTCCTCGACATCCCCCAGGACAAGGTCGTCACCAAGACCCGCCTGCGCCCGGGCCGGATGTTCCTGGTCGATACCGCCCAGGGGCGGATCATCGACGACGAGGAGATCAAGACCGAGCTGGCCGCCGAGCATCCGTACCAGCAGTGGCTCGACGAGGGCATGGTCCGACTCGGGGATCTCCCGCAGGTCGACCACCCGTACATGCCGCACGAGCGTGTCGTGCTGAGGCAGCGGGTCTTCGGATTCACCGAGGAGGAGCTCCGGATCCTCGTCTCGCCGATGGCCGGGGCGGGTGCGGAGGCGATCGGATCGATGGGCACCGACACGCCGCTGCCGGTCCTGTCGGAGCGCTCACGGATGCTGTTCGACTACTTCGCGCAGCGCTTCGCCCAGGTCACCAACCCGCCGCTGGACGCGATCCGCGAGGAGCTCGTCACCAGCTACGGTGTGACGCTCGGCCCCGAGGGCGATCTCATCCACCCGGGCCCGGAGTCGTGCCGCCAGATCCGCCTGGACAACCCGATCCTCGGCAACGACGAGCTGTCGACGCTGATGGCGGCCGGCGAGACCCGTCCCGGTCTGCGATCGGTGGTCGTCCGCGGCCTGTACAACGTCGCTCACGGCGGCCGCGGCCTGCGCATCGCCCTGGAACGGATCCGTCGCGAGATCTCCCACGCCATCGAGGATGGTGCCACGATCATCGTGCTGTCGGATCGTGAGTCGGATGAGCGCAACGCGCCGATTCCGTCGCTGCTCCTCACCTCGGCCGTGCACCACCACCTCGTCCGCGAGAAGACCCGTACCCGGGTCAGCCTCGTGGTCGAATCCGGAGACGCCCGCGAGGTCCACCACATGGCGGTCCTCTTTGGGTACGGCGCCGAGGCGATCAACCCGTACATGGCGTTCGAGTCCATCGACGAGCTCGTCAAGACCGGTCACCTCACCGGGGTGGACACCCCCGCGGCCTGCGCCAATTACCGCAAGGCCGCCGCGAAGGGCGTGCTCAAGGTGATGTCCAAGATGGGCATCTCGACCCTGGCCTCGTACACGGGTGCGCAGCTCTTCGACATCACGGGGCTCTCGCAGGAGTTGTGCGACGAGTACTTCACCGGCTCGATCAGCCCCATCGACGGCATCGGGCTCGACGAGATCGCCGAGGACGTGGCCCGTCGCCACCGCTTCGCGTTCCTGCCGCGGCCGGAGGAGGCCGCGCACCGCGAGCTCGAGATCGGCGGGGAGTACCAGTGGCGCCGGGAAGGCGAGTACCACCTGTTCAACCCGGACACGGTGTTCAAGCTCCAGCACTCCACGCGCTCCGGTCGCTACGAGATCTTCAAGGAGTACACCCAGCTCGTCGACGACCAGTCGGAACGTCTGGCCACCCTCCGCGGACTGTTCGAGCTGAAGGGGACCCGTCCCCCGGTGCCGATCGAGGAGGTCGAGCCCGTCTCGGAGATCGTCAAGCGGTTCTCCACGGGCGCGATGAGCTACGGCTCCATCTCGGCCGAGGCCCACGAGACGCTGGCGATCGCCATGAACCGTCTCCACGCCCGGTCCAACTCGGGCGAGGGCGGCGAGTCGATCGACCGCTTCAGCCCCGACCCCAACGGTGACTGGCGCCGGTCGGCCATCAAGCAGGTGGCCTCAGGCCGGTTCGGTGTGACCAGCAACTACCTGGCCAACTGCACCGACATCCAGATCAAGATGGCCCAGGGCGCCAAGCCGGGCGAGGGCGGCCAGCTCCCGCCGGGGAAGGTCTACCCGTGGGTCGCCGAGGTCCGTGGCTCGACCCCGGGCGTCGGGCTGATCTCGCCGCCGCCGCACCACGACATCTACTCGATCGAGGACCTGGCGCAGCTCATCTACGATCTGAAGAACGCCAACCCCGAGGCCCGGATCCACGTCAAGCTCGTGGCCGAGCAGGGTGTGGGCACCGTCGCGACGGGTGTGTCCAAGACGCACGCCGACGTGGTGCTCATCTCCGGCCACGACGGCGGCACCGGCGCGTCTCCGCTGACCTCGCTCAAGCACGCGGGCGGCCCGTGGGAGCTGGGTCTCGCCGAGACCCAGCAGACCCTGCTGGTCAACGGCCTGCGGGATCGGATCGTCGTCCAGGTCGACGGACAGCTCAAGACCGGACGCGACGTCATCGTCGCGGCGCTGCTCGGCGGCGAGGAGTTCGGATTCGCGACGGCTCCGCTCGTCGTGGCCGGCTGCGTGATGATGCGCGTGTGCCATCTCGACACCTGCCCCGTCGGTGTCGCCACCCAGAACCCGATCCTGCGCGAGCGGTTCAACGGCAAGGCCGAGTACGTGGTGAACTTCATGGAGTTCATCGCCCAGGAGGTGCGCGAGTACCTCGCCGAGCTCGGGTTCCGTTCGCTGGACGAGGCGATCGGACACTCCGAATGTCTCGACAAGTCGCGGGCGTTCGCCCACAACAAGCGGGTCGCCAAGCTCGACCTGGCGCCGATCTTCGCCCAGGCGGAGTCCCCGTTCATGCACCAGGACCTGCGGAACACCAAGTCGCAGGACCACAAGCTCGAGGGCGTCATCGACCGCCGGCTCATCGAGGACTGCCGCTCCGTGATCGCTGATCCCGCGACGGGGCCGTTCGCGGGCAGCTACCCGATCTGCAACGTGAACCGCTCGGTGGGCACCATGCTCAGCCACGAGATCTCCAAGGCGCACGGTGGTGCCGGGCTCCCGGAGGGGTCGATCGACCTGAGCTTCACGGGGTCCGCCGGCAACTCGCTCGGGGCGTTCCTCGCCTCCGGTGTGACCGTGCGGGTGTTCGGTGACGCCAACGACTACGTGGGCAAGGGACTGTCCGGGGGACGCATCGTCGTCCGCCCGGCGGAGGGCGCCGCGCCCGATTTCGCGGCCGAGAACAACATCATCGCCGGCAACGTGATCTGCTACGGCGCCACCGCCGGCGAGGTCTTCCTCCGCGGCATCGTGGGCGAGCGCTTCTGCGTGCGCAACTCGGGCGTCACCGCGGTGGTGGAGGGCGTGGGCGACCACGCCTGCGAGTACATGACGGGTGGACGCGTCGTCGTGCTGGGGGAGACGGGACGCAACGTCGCGGCCGGCATGTCCGGTGGCGTCGCCTACTTCTACGACCCGCAGGGCGTCCTGCCCGAGAACCTCAACGTGGAGCTCGTCGATACCGACGAGCTGACCAGCGAGGACGTGGAATTCCTCCGCGGCATCGTGGAGCGGCACGTGGAGGAGACCGATTCGGCCCGGGGCCGGGAGATCCTCGGTGGTTGGGCCCAGAACGTGAATCATTTCGCCAAGGTCATGCCGCGCGACTACAAGCGCGTGCTGCTGGCCATCGAGCAGGCGGAGAAGGACGGACGCAACGTGGACGAGGCGATCATGGAGGCCGCAAATGGCTGACCCGAAGGGCTTTCTCAAGCACACCGAGCGGGAGCTGCCCGAACGCCGCCCCGTCGACCTGCGCATCATGGACTGGAAGGAGGTCTACGAGTCGACGACCCTCCCGGAGGATCACCTGAAGACCCAGGCCTCCCGCTGCATGAGCTGCGGTGTGCCGTTCTGCCACCAGGGGTGTCCGCTGGGCAACATCATTCCCGAGTGGAATGACCTGGTGCACCGCGGGAAGTGGGACGCGGCGGTCGACCGTCTGCACGCGACCAACAACTTCCCTGAGTTCACCGGCCGGCTCTGCCCCGCGCCGTGTGAGGGCTCCTGCGTCCTGGGGATCAACCAGCCGCCCGTGACGATCAAGCAGATTGAGGTGGAGATCGCCGAGGCCGCGTGGGCCGACGGCGGCATGGCACCGGTGATCCCGTCGTTCCGTACGGGTCAGACCGTCGCGGTCGTGGGTTCGGGCCCGGCGGGTCTGGCCGCCGCGCAGCAGCTCACGCGCGCCGGACACTCCGTCACGGTGTTCGAGCGTGATGACCGCATCGGTGGACTCATGCGCTACGGGATCCCCGAGTTCAAGATGGAGAAGGCGGTCCTCGACCGGCGTCTCGCGCAGATGGAGGCCGAGGGAACGGTCTTCCGTTCCGGGGTCAACGTCGGCGAGGACATCACGGCGTCGCAGCTGCAGGAGCAGTTCGACGCGGTGGTGCTGAGCGGCGGCGCCACCATGAGGCGGGACCTGCCCGTGCCCGGCCGTGAGCTGGAGGGCATCCATCAGGCCATGGACTACCTGCCCCTGGCCAACAAGGCCGCGGTCGGCGACCCGGTGGTGGATGCCGACGGGTTGCCCGCCATCCACGCGCGGGACAAGCACGTCATCATCATCGGTGGCGGCGACACCGGCGCGGACTGCCTCGGCACGGCGACCCGTCAGGGGGCCAGGTCGGTCAAGAGTTTCGAGATCATGCCCCGCCCGCCGGCGACGCGTGCGGCCTCGACCCCGTGGCCGATGTACCCGCTGATGTTCCGCACGGCCTCCGCCCACGAGGAGAACGGTGAGCGCGTCTACGGCGTGTCCACCGCCGAGTTCGTGGGGGAGAACGGGCACGTCACCGCCCTCAAGGGTTCCGAGGTGAGGATGGTGGACGGGCGCTTCGAGCCCGTTCCCGGTACGGACTTCGAGTACCCGGCGGACCTGGTGCTGCTGGCGATGGGCTTCACGGGTGCCCAGAAGGCCGGACTCTGTTCCGACCTGGGGGTGGACTTCACCGACCGCGGAAACGTGGACCGTGACGGCACCTACGCGACCAATGTCGACGGCGTGTTCGTGGCCGGTGACATGGGCCGCGGGCAGTCGCTCATCGTGTGGGCCATCGCGGAGGGGCGCGCCGCCGCCGCCTCGGTGGATCGCTTTCTCATGGGGGAGACGGCGCTGCCGGAGCCGGTCCGACCGACGGACGTGGCACAGCGCTGAGATCCGCCGTGGCGCCTGACCTTAATGGAACCTAAGATCAGGTCTATTCTGATAGCAGGCCGCCCGGCCTCCGTCTCGGAAGGCATCCATGGTCCGCCGTCGCCCCGCCAGCATGATCGCCGCGCTCTGCGCTGCGGTCGTCCTGGCCGGGGCGCCGGTGGCCTCGGCCCAGCTCCCGGGACCGGGCGGCCGGGCCGTGGTGACGGACCTGCCCGTGCTGAGCGAGTTGCCACCACTGCCGTCCAGGGGCGAGTCCCCCGACGTGGACGAGCAGGAGGTCGACGACGCCTCGGGCATGTCAGGCGTGCAGATCATCGCGCTGGCGTTGGCCGCTTCGGCACTGGTGGCCGGCGGGACGGGGCTGGCCCTGGTGACGCGACGCGGCCGCGGGGACCTGCCCGGCGAGCAGCCCGCGAGGACGGGTCCGCTCGCATGACGGCGCGCCCGATAGGCTCGGGCGTATGAGCCGCCACATCGCAGGACGAGGACGGACCGGCCGGGTGACACCCCCGCCGGCCGGTCCACCCGTCGACGACGTCGAATGCGACCTGAGCAGCAAGCTCACGCTGGGGCAGTTCCTCAAGCTGGCATCACTGCTCGATTCGGGTGCCGAGGCCAAGGACGCGGTCGCCTCCGGCGCCGTGAGCGTCAACGACGAGGTGGACACCCGTCGCGGTCGCGGTCTGGTCGACGGCGACGTGGTGGAGATCGGGGGCCGCGCAGCCCGGGTGGTCGCGCGCGACGGACGGGGAGAGGCCTGATGGCGGACGAGACGCGGCGGACGATCCAGGCTCCGGTGGTGCTGCACGACGATGACCCCGGCGCCAGGCGCTACGCCACCTGGCTCGCCGAGGAATTCGACACCCGGGCCACCCATCACGACGCCGTGGACCCGGCCGAACTCGTCGTCGCCGGGACGGTCGTCCTCGTCACCGGGATGCGGGCGGCCGGCGGGCTGGGTGGTTCGGCGTTCATCCGCGACAACTGGGAGGCGCTCGTCGAGGCCGGGCGCCGGGTCGCCGTCGTCATGGTGGGCCCGACTCCGGTCACCGATGACGCCCGGATCGAGCTCATGTCGAGTGAGTTCTCGGGCGATCAGCTCCGCGATCTCAAGCTCTTCCAGTTGCGGGGCGTGGTCACCCCGGACCAGCTGGGATTCCGGCAGCGGCTGGGCGTGAAGACCGCTCTCGCGGCGCTGCGTCGCAAATCCGAGCGCACCCCGGAGGAGGAGTCCATGCTCGAGTTGGGTGGGCTGGACCTCACCGACCGGGTCTCACTCGGGCCCCTGCTGCGCTGGATCCGCCGCGAGGCCTGATCGGCCGAGCGGGCCGGAAAGCCGCGTCGCGCGCCACACTGGTGTGACCCCCGATACCATCTCCTGGGTGAGACCCCGCCGTGGGGCGGGGCGACGACCCGGAGGATCCCGATGCGCACGACCACCCTCGCAGCGACCGTCTCGGCACTCGCCGCCGCCGCCCTGCTGACCGGAGCCGGAACGGCGGCGGCAGACGAGCCGGACGAGTCCGCGGATATGGGAACGATTCGCAGCGTGCTCCTCGCTCCCAACGTGGGGGAGGCGCTCGGCAGCATCGGCTACGGGTCGCTCGGGACCGGCTCGCTGATGGACCTGCTCACCGGGCTCATCAACGCCGGTTCGGTCATCCTGTCGGTGGAGCTGCCCAACGCGACGGGTTCCTACGCGCCCGGGTCCCTGGGCAGCTACGGGCCCGAGGCCTCGATCGGCGACGTGCTCACCATCCCGGTCGCGAGCCTCGGGGGAGCCTCCTGAGCGACCCCGCCCGCGGGCACACCCCGCGGGCGCTCGGGCGGGTGCGACGAACGACCCGGTCGGGTCAGCGCACCACGATCCCGTCGGAGTCGGCGTAGAGCGTGTCACCGGGGACGAAGTCGACCCCGCCGAAGCTCACGGTCACGTCGCGTTCGCCGTCGCCGGTCTTGCTGGACTTGCGCGGGTTCGTGCCCAGGGCCTTGCATCCGAAGTCCATGCCGCCCACGACCGCCGAGTCTCGGATGGCGCCGTTGACCACGACCCCGGCCCAGCCGTGGGAACGGCCGAGCTCGGCGATGAGGTCTCCCACCAGCGCGGTGTGGAGGCTGCCACCGCCGTCGATCACCAGGACCCGGCCCTCGCCGGGCTCGCCGAGCACGCTCTTGAGCAGTGCGTTGTCCTGGAAGCACCGGACGGTCGAGACGGGACCGAAGAACTCCGTCCGGCCGCCGAGGTCGCGGAACTGGGTGTCACAGCTGCGGACGTCCTCGCCGATCTCGTCGACGAGGTCCGCGGTGGGGACGAATCCGGCGGGGGTGTCGGTCATGCGGGGCCTCCTGGGGCGTGGTCTGGTCATGGCAACGCTATCCGGCCGCGCTCCCGCGGGGGAGCCCGCCGTGGGGGACAATGTCGGGTGAAGGGTGCCCCGCCATCGTCCGAGAACCCGGAAGGAGCCACCCGTGGCCCAGTACGAACTCCTGATCCACGCCCGGCGCGCGGTCATCGACGATCGCATCCAGCAGGCGGCGGTCACGGTGGACGGGGGAGTGATCTCGTCGGTGCGGACGGGGTCGGAGGCGCGGGACATCGGTCTGGCGGGCGACCACACGATCGCGCTCGGTGATGACGTGGTCCTCATGCCGGGACTCGTCGACCCGCACGTCAGTACCGAGGACGTCGCGGTGGGCACGCATTCGGCGGCTCAGGGCGGGATCACCTCGGTGATCGACTACGGAACCGACGGCGACCCGGTCGCGATCACCCCCGAGGACGTGGACCGCTGGCGGCAGGACGTCTCCGGCGAGTCCACGGTGGACGTCGGGCTGTGGGGCGCGGCGGTTCCGGGGAATCTCGGCGGGCTCGGGACGTTGCTGGATCGTGGCGTGTTCGGGGTGTCGGCGGTGGCCGCCGGCAAGGGCGTCGCCGGTGCGCCGACCCTGGACTCCGCACAGGTGGTGGCGGCCGCCGAGGAGGTCGCGGAGGCCGGCGGGCTGTTCGCGGTGGATGCCGGGGTGGACGATCTGCCCGGGCTTCTCGAGGTCTGCCGGCGCACGGGTGGCCGGTTGCACGTCCGGGCGGTGTCCGACCACGAGGAACTGCCCCTGCTGCGCGAGGCCAGGGCGGACGGGCTGGCCGTGACC
>NZ_JAALDT010000001.1:0-13080 GCF_014144995.1 Dietzia sp. DQ11-71
GGCGAGGTCCGCGCCACCGCCAACCGCCTGGCCAACTTCGACGACGCGAACCTGCGGCGCTCGGCCCGGGCCGCCGTGGCCGCGGCCGCCCGTGTCCAGCGCGCCCTGGAGATCCTCGCCGAGGACGTGCCGGACCATCTGCTCGCCGCCGGTGAACTGCGTGTCCAGCACCGCCAGTCGTCGCTGGAGGAGCTCGGGCAGCTCGCCGACCCGCCCATGACCAAGGACGCGGTCGCGGGGCGCATCCGGAGACTGCTGTCCATGGCGGACCGCAAAGCCGCCGAGCTCGGGATCCCCGACACCGAGTCCGTGGTGACCGAGGACATGCTCGACGAAGGCTGATCCACCCCGGCAGCACCCTGCGCGGGAGCGGTCCCCGCCGGGTAGTCTGGGTCACGTCCCGGGCTCCACCCGGCCCCGGTGACATCAAGCGTTCTCGCACCACCAATAAGGAGACAACACGTGACCGTGCGCGTAGGCATCAACGGATTCGGACGTATCGGCCGCAACTTCTACCGCGCGGTGGAGGCTCTCAAGGCCGAGGGCAAGACGGACATCGAGATCGTGGCCGTCAATGACCTGACCACGAACGACATGCTCGCTCACCTGCTCAAGTACGACTCCATCCTGGGTCGCCTGGGCAAGGAGGTCACGTTCGACGACTCGTCGATCACGGTCGGTGGGACCAAGATCGGCGCCCTCGCGGTCAAGGAGGGCCCCGCGTCCGTGCCGTGGGGTGACTACGGTGTCGACGTCGTCGTCGAGTCCACCGGCATCTTCACCGACGCCGAGAAGGCCAAGGGCCACCTCGAGGGTGGTGCCAAGAAGGTCATCATCTCGGCGCCGGCCAAGAACGAGGACATCACCATCGTCATGGGGGTCAACGACCACGAGTACGACGGCTCGCAGACGATCATCTCCAACGCCTCCTGCACCACCAACTGCCTGGCGCCGGTCGCCAAGGTCCTCTCCGACGAGTTCGGGATCGTCAAGGGCCTCATGACCACGATCCACGCCTACACGCAGGACCAGAACCTCCAGGACGCGCCCCACAGCGACATGCGCCGTGCCCGCGCCGCCGGCATCAACATGGTGCCCACCTCCACCGGTGCGGCCAAGGCCGTCGCGCTGGTCCTGCCCGAGCTCAAGGGTAAGTTCGACGGCTACGCCGTGCGCGTCCCGCTGCCCACCGGCTCGCTCACCGACCTCACGGTCGAGCTCGAGAAGAAGGCCTCGGTCGACGAGGTCAACGCCGCGGTCAAGGCCGCCGCCGAGGGCGCGATGAAGGGCATCCTCAAGTACACCGAGGATCCCATCGTCTCCTCCGACATCGTCGGTGACCCGCACTCGTCCATCTTCGACGCGCCGCTGACCAAGGCGATCGACGGCCAGATCAAGATCGCCTCCTGGTACGACAACGAGTGGGGCTACTCCAACCGCCTCGCCGACATCATCGGCCTGGTCGGCAAGTCGCTCTAAGACCCCGCGGGACTGACATCCCAAGTACGACGATCCGGGCCCGGTCCGGGAACGCCCACAGCGTCCCGGCCGGGCCCGGAGCACATGGACCGGCAGCACCACCCACCATCACCACCGTTCTTCCGACAGGAGTCCCACCACATGGCCGTGAGCACGCTCAACGACCTGCTCGATGCCGGCGTAGAGGGTCGCAAGATCCTCGTCCGCTGCGACCTCAACGTCCCGCTCGACGGCTCGACCATCACCGATGCGGGCCGGATCACCGCCTCGCTGCCCACGCTCAACGCTCTGCTCGACGCCGGTGCAGCGCTGGTGATCACCGCGCATCTCGGCCGCCCGAAGGGTGAGCCCGACCCCCAGTTCTCCCTCGCCCCCGTGGCGGAGAAGCTGGGTGACGAGCTCGGGCGCTACGTCCAGCTCGCCGGTGACGTGGTGGGGTCGGACGCCCGCGAGCGAGCCAACGGCCTGACCGACGGGGACGTGCTCCTGGTGGAGAACGTGCGGTTCGACCCGCGCGAGACGAGCAAGGACGAGGCGCAGCGGGCCGAGTTCGCGGCCGAGCTGGCGAGCCTGGTGGGCGAGGACGGGGCGTTCGTCTCCAACGGTTTCGGGGTGGTCCACCGCGCGCAGGCGTCGGTGTACGACGTCGCCAAGGTCCTCCCGGCCTACGCCGGCGACCTCGTCCAGAGCGAGGTCGAGGTCCTCGCGAACCTCAGCGGCGACCCGGAGCACCCCTACGCGGTCGTGTTGGGCGGCTCCAAGGTGTCCGACAAGCTCGCCGTGATCGAGGCCCTGGCGCCCAAGGTCGACACCCTGGTCATCGGCGGCGGCATGTGCTTCACCTTCCTCGCCGCACAGGGCCATGAGGTCGGCTCCTCACTGCTGCAGGAGGAGATGATCGACACCTGCAAGGACCTGCTCGCCAAGTTCGGCGACGTGATCAGCCTGCCCGTGGACGTGGTCGCCGCCGACGGGTTCGCGGCCGACGCCGCGCACTCAACGGTCTCCGCCGAGGCCATCCCGGAGGGGAAGATGGGCCTGGACATCGGCCCCGAGTCGGTGAAGGCGTTCAGCGAGAAGCTCTCCGCCGCCAAGACCGTCTTCTGGAACGGCCCCATGGGCGTGTTCGAGTTCGAGGCGTTCTCCGCCGGGACGCGCGGTGTCGCCGAGGCCATCATCACCGCGACGAAGAACGGCGCGTTCTCGGTGGTCGGCGGCGGCGACTCCGCCGCGGCCGTCCGCACCCTGGGTCTCGGGGAGGAGAACTTCTCCCACATCTCCACCGGCGGTGGCGCCTCGCTGGAGTACCTGGAGGGCAAGGAGCTGCCCGGCGTCACCGCCCTCGAGCGCAGCAACTGAAGACCGACGAGACCACAGGAGAAGACATGGCACGCACCCCGCTCATCGCCGGCAACTGGAAGATGAACCTCAACCACCTCGAGGCCATCGCGCTCGTCCAGAAGGTCGCCTTCGCACTCCCGGACAAGTACTTGGAGAAGGTGGACGTGGCGTTCATCCCCCCGTTCACGGACATCCGTGGCGTCCAGATCGTCATCGAGGGCGACAAGCTGGGCTTCGCCTACGGCGCGCAGGACGTCTCGGTCCACGAGTCCGGTGCCTACACCGGCGAGATCTCGGCGGGGATGCTCGCCAAGCTCGGCTGCACCTATGTCGTCGTGGGCCATTCCGAGCGCCGTGACTACCACGCGGAGTCCGACGAACTCGTCGCGGCCAAGGCCGCCGCCTGCCACCGGCACGGGTTGACGCCGATCGTGTGTGTCGGCGAGAAGCTCGAGGTGCGGGAGGCAGGGGACCACGTCGACTTCGTCGTGAACCAGCTCTCCGAATCGCTCGCGGGACTGTCCACGGACCAGCTGGCCTCCAGCGTGATCGCCTACGAGCCCGTGTGGGCGATCGGGACCGGCAAGACCGCGTCCGCCGCCGATGCCCAGGAGGTCTGCGCCGCCATCCGTTCCACGTTGGCCGATCTGGCCGATGACGCGACGGCCGAGCAGATGCGGGTCCTGTACGGCGGCAGCGTCAACGCCTCGACGATCGGCGAGCTGCTCGACCAGCCCGATGTCGACGGTGGTCTGGTCGGAGGCGCGTCGCTCAAGCCGGACGAGTTCGCCCAGCTGTCGGCGATCGCCGCCGGTGGCCCGTTGCCCTGACACCGCCCACTCCGGCGCGCCCGGCCCCGCGGGGTCGGGCGTGCCGGGATTCGCCGCGGACACCCGACCGGGTAGTCTGTAGCGGTCGCACCCGACCGCCCGACCCGACGTGAGGCACGATCCCTACATGAAGCTCGCCCTGGACATCTTCCTCATCACCACCAGCCTGCTGCTGATGCTGTTCATCCTGCTGCACCGCGGCAAGGGAGGCGGCCTGTCGTCACTCTTCGGTGGCGGTGTCCAGTCCAGTCTCTCCGGGTCCAGCGTGGTCGAGCGGAACCTCGACCGGGTCACCGTGGTCGTCGCGATCCTCTGGGTCATCGCCATCGTGGCGGTCGGCCTCATGGTCCGGTTCGGCTGACCGACCGGTCCCCGGCGCGGCCCCACCGCCCGGGCGGACGACGGGGCGCGTCTCTTCCACCGAGTGGAAGGGACGCGCCCCGTTCCTGTTCTCAGAGCACCATCGAGGCGGCCGGTCCGTCCAGGTGATACGTGGTCGACTCGGTGCCCACGGCACCGGCGACGGGCCAGTCCGCGGGGTCCGCCCCGCCCAGGCCCCTGGCCACCGCCTCCGCCTTTCCGTCCCCGGCGGCCACGACGAGCACGTGCCTCGACCTGCGCACCGCCGGGAGGGTGAAGGTCAGTCGCTCCGGTGGCGGCTTGGGGCAGTCACGCACGCCCACCGCGAGCCGCTCGGTCTCGGCGACCGCCGGAGTGTGCGGGAAGATCGAGTTCATGTGCCCCTCGGGTCCCATGCCCAGGAGGGTGACATCGAACAGCGGCTCGTCGCCCTGGGGCAGGTCCACTGCGGCGAGGAACGCCTCGGCCGCGGCGTCGACGTCCTCGAACTCCGGTCCGCGGGCCGGCCAGCGGTGGACGGTGGCGCGGTCGCCCACGGTGCGGAGCAGGACGTCGTCGAGCTGCCCGTCGTTGCGCTCGGGGTCGTCTGCCGGGACGAAGCGTTCGTCCCCCAGGTAGAAGGTCACGCGTGACCAGTCGACATCGGCCCCGGCGAGTGCGGCCGCGGTCTTCACCCCCACCGAGCCGCCCGTCAGGGACAGCGTCGCGGTCCCGGCGGTGGCGATCCGTTCGTTGAGGTGCCCGACGACGGCGAGGGCTGCCGCTTCGGCGAGGGTGTCCGCATCCGGGTGTACGAGATGGCGTGTGACTGACATCGGCGCTCCTGTGGTGGTGGTCCGGTGGGGAAGTGACGTCGACCTCGGGCCCCCGGCTCAGCGAACCGAGGCAGAGGTGTAGATGACACGGTCATGATTGGCCAATGCATCGGCGTACACGCCGTCGGTGTCCATCCGCCGTAGCTCCTCCGAGAGACAGTCGGCGACGCTGCGGCCGACGAGCGCCACCCGTGTGGGCGCCTGACCCGTGATGCGGAGCTCGGCGGAGGTCGCGCTGATCTGCTCGAGGACGATGGAGCCCGAGGCCCGCTCCAGGACGACCATCCTCGGGCCGACGGCCCGCAGAACGTCGATCCCGAGCCGGGACGCCAGCCATCCACCGGCCAGGTCCACCGACGCCGCCCGCTCCGGGCCGCACACCGTCGCCCCGGTGATGCGCTCGAAGGGCGGACGGTCCAGGGTCGCCGCGAGCAGGGAACGCCAGTGGGTGATGCGCGCCCACGCCAGATCGGTGTCGCCCGGGGAGTAGCCGGCCGCCCGTTTCGCCAGCGCATCGGTGGGATGGCCCTCCGCGTCGGAGTCGACGATCCGGCGCTTCGCGAGCCTGCCCACCCTGTCCTCGGACAACAACGTGGGGGAGTGGCGGGGCCACCACACGGCGAGCGGGGTGTCCGGCAGCAGCAACGGCGTGACGAGGGAGGCCGACTGGGAGGCCATCGCACCGGAGGTGCGCAGCACGACGACCTCCGCCGCCCCGGCGTCACCGCCGACGCGGATCTGACCGTCGAGCCTGTCGGCGTCCGCTCGAGGTCCGCGGATCACCACGATGACCCGGCACGGATGCTCCCGGCTGGCCTCGTTGGCCGCCTCGATCGCGGACTCGCTGCCGCGGACGTGATCGGTGATCACGATCAGCGTGAGCACCCGTCCGATGGTGCTCAGCCCGGCCTCCTCGCGGATCTGCACGAGCTTCTTGGCGATCCCGCGGGTGGAGGTGTCGGGTAGGTCGATGATCACGGTCGCCTCCATGCGCGGCCACTCCGGGCCAGAATCTCGTCGGCGCCCTTCGGCCCCCACGTCCCGGCCTGGTACTGCTCCGGCGTCCCGGCCGACTCCCATTCCTGCAGGACCGGGTCGAGGAGCTGCCAGCTCAGCTCGACCTCGCGGGAGACCGGGAAGAGCGAGGGCTCGCCCAGCAGGACGTCGAGGATGAGACGTTCGTAGGCCTCGGGGGAGGATTCCGTGAACGCCTCACCGTAGGCGAAGTCCATGTTGACGTCGCGGACCTCCATGGCGGTGCCCGGGACCTTGGAGCCGAAGCGCAACGTGACACCCTCGTCGGGCTGGACCCGGATGACCAGCGCGTTCTGCCCCAGCTCCTGGGTCATGGTCGCGTCGAACGGCAGGTGCGGAGCGCGCCGGAAGACCACCGCGATCTCGGTGACCCGTCGTCCCAACCGCTTGCCGGTGCGGAGATAGAAGGGGACCCCCGCCCATCGGCGGTTGTGAACCTCGAGGGTGATCGCAGCGTAGGTCTCGGTGGCCGAGGAGGGGTCGTACCCCTCCTCGTCCTTCAGCCCCACGACCTGCTCGGACCCCTGCCAGCCACCCGCGTACTGACCACGCGCGGCCGTCTCGGCAATCGGCAGTGCCAACGAGGTCGACTCGAGGACCTTGGTTTTCTCCGCCCGCAACGCGGCAGCGGAGAAATCGGTCGGTTCCTCCATCGCGACCAACGCCATCAACTGGATGAGGTGGTTCTGTATGACGTCGCGGGCCGCGCCGATGCCGTCGTAGTAGCCGGCCCGACCACCCAGTCCGATGTCCTCGGCCATGGTGATCTGCACGTGATCCACGTGGTTGGCGTTCCACACCGGTTCGAAGAGCTGGTTGGCGAAACGCAATGCGAGGATGTTCTGGACGGTCTCCTTGCCCAGGTAATGATCGATCCGGAAGACCGAGTCCTCGGGGAAGACCGCACCCACCACCGCGTTGAGTTCGCGGGCGCTCGCCAGGTCGTGCCCGAAGGGCTTCTCGATGACCACCCGGCGCCAGGACCCCTCCGGGCCGCGGGTGCACCCCGTGCGATCGAGGTGCCGGCAGACGGTCGGGAAGTCATCCGGGGGGATGGACAGGTAGAACGCGTAGTTGCCGGCGGTCCCACGGTCGGCCTCGAGTGCCCCCAGCTGGTCCGCCAGATCGTCGAAGCCCTCGTCGTCGTCGAATGTCCCGGTGACGAACCGCAGTCCGGCGGCGAGCTGCTCCCACACGTCCTCGCGGAACGGGGTCCGGCACCGTTCGCGGGCCTGCTCGCGGGCGAACGCGGCGAACTCGTCGTGGGTCCACCGTCGGCGGCCGAAGCCGATCAGGGAGAACCCCGGCGGGAGCAGGCCACGGTTGGCCAGGTCGTAGATCGCGGGGATGAGCTTCTTCTTGGACAGGTCGCCCGTCACACCGAAGATCACGAGACCGGACGGTCCCGCGATGCGGGGGAGCCGACGATCCCGGGGATCACGGAGCGGGTTGGCCCACCCCTCCGGGGCGCCGCCGGGGACCTCGACGACCGGTGTCGCCCCGTCGTCCGGGCCGATCACGGCCCCGTCGGGATCTCGTCGATCCGCGTCCTCACCGTGTCCACCAGGTCGTCCCAGGCGGTCACGAACTTCTGCACGCCCTGCTGCTCGAGGAGGGTGAAGACCTCGTCCAGGTCGATCCCCTCGGCGCGCAGTGCGTCGAGGGTGGCCCGGGACTCCTCGGCGGTGCCCCGGACCGTGTCGCCCTCGACGACGCCGTGGTCCGCGAACGCCTCGATGGTGCCGAACGGCATGGTGTTGACCGTCCCGTGGGTCACCAGACCGGTCACGTACAGCGTGTCGGGGTACGCCGGTTCCTTGACCCCCGTCGAGGCCCACAGGAGACGCTGGGGACGGGCTCCGCGATCGGCGAGTGCCCCGAAGCGTCCCTCGGGGTCGAACAGTTCCTCGTAGACCTCCTGGCAGAGGCGCGCATTGGCCAGACCGGCCTTGCCCCGCAGCTCTGACGACTCCGGGAGTCGCGAGTCGATCTCGGTGTCGAGCCGGGAGACGAACACGGACGCCACGGAGTGGATGGCGGACAGGTCGTGACCGGCGGCAGCGGCCTGCTCGAGTCCGGTCAGGTACGCCTCCGCCACCGCGCGGTACTGGTCCGCCGAGAAGATCAGCGTGACGTTCACGTCGATGCCCTTGCCGATGACATCGGTGATGGCCGGCAACCCCGCCGACGTCGCGGGGATCTTGATCATGACGTTCGGGCGGTCCACCACCTCGGAGAGCTCCACCGCCTGCGTCACGGTCGCCGCGGTGTCGTGGGCCAGGCCGGGATCCACCTCGAGGGAGACGCGGCCGTCCACCCCGTCGGTCGCGCGGTGGACGTCGGCCAGGACGTCACACGCGTCGCGGACGTCGGACGTGGTCAGGGCCCGCACGACGGAATCCACGTCACGGTCGGCGCGGACCGCCTCGGTGAGCGCGCTCTCGTAGGCCGTCGAGTCGGCCAGCGCCGACTGGAAGATGGCCGGGTTGGTCGTCACGCCGACGATCGAATAGGCGGACATCCGCTTCTCGAGTTCGCCGGAGGACAGGAGCTGTCGGGACAGGTCGTCGAGCCACACGGAGACGCCGGCGGCGCTCAGGGCAGCGAGATTGGCGTTGGTCATGATGCCTCCCCGGCAGCGGCCGCGAGGGATTCGCGGGCCGCGGAGACCACCGCGTCGGCGGTGATCCCGAACTCGGTGAACAGGGTCTGGTAGGGCGCCGAGGCGCCGAAGTGCTCGAGCGAGACGGCTCGGCCGGCGTCGCCGAGGAACCGGTGCCACGGCATCGCGATGCCGGCCTCGACGCTGACCCGCGCGCGGACGGAGCGGGGGAGCACCGACTCGCGGTACCCGGCGTCCTGCTGATCGAAGAACTCGACACAGGGCATCGAGACCACACGGGTCGCCACGCCCTCGGCCTCGAGGACCTCGCGGGCCTGCACGGCCAGCTGCACCTCGGACCCGGTGCCCATGAGGATCACCTCGGGGGTCCCGGTCGAGGCCTCGGCGAGGACATAGCCCCCGCGCTCGACCCCCTCGCGGGCGAGCTCCTTGGTGCCCTCGAGCACCGGGACGTCCTGACGGGTCAGACACAGGCCCTTGGGCCCGTCGAGTGCCTCGAGCATGGCGCGCCACGACGCCGCGGTCTCGTTGGCGTCGGCCGGACGCAGGATCGCCAGACCCGGGATGGCGCGCAGCGCCGCCAACTGTTCGACCGGCTGATGGGTGGGGCCGTCCTCGCCGAGCCCGATCGAGTCGTGGGTCCACACGTAGTACGCGTTGCTCCCCTGGAGCGCGGCGAGCCGGACGGCCGGACGCATGTACTCGCTGAAGATCAGGAACGTCCCGCCGTAGGGCCGGGTGGGACCGTGGAGGGCGATGCCGTTGAGGATCGCGCCCATGGCGTGCTCACGAACGCCGAAGTGCAGGTTGCGTCCGTACGGGGACGCGGTCCACGTGTCGGTCGAGATGGAGGACGGGCCGAAGGAGTCCGCGCCCTTGATGGGCGTGTTGTTGGAACCGGCCAGGTCCGCGGAGCCGCCCCACAACTCGGGGAGGGTGGCACCCAGGGCCTGGATTGCCTCGGCGGACGCCTTACGTGTGGCGACGCCCTTGGAATCGGCGTCCCACGTGGGGAGCCCGGCATCCCATCCGTCGGGGAGCTCGCCCGAGTAGAGGCGATCGAACAGGGTCTTGCGCTCCGGGTTCGCCTCCGCCCAGGCGTGGAACATGTCGCTCCACTGCGCGTGGACGCGGGCACCTCTGTCGCGGGCGGCCCGGGTGTGGGAGATCACCTCGTCCTCCACCGTGAACGGCTCGGTGCCGCCCATGCCGAGCGCCTCCTTCACGGCGTCGACCTCGTCCTGGCCGAGCGCCGCGCCGTGCGAGGCCCCGGTGTTCATCATGGTGGGCGCCGGGAAGGCGATGACGGTGCGCAGGACGATCAGCGACGGCTTGTCGGTGACCGCACGGGCGTCGGCGATGGCCTCCTCGATGGCGGCCACGTCCTCACCGCCGTTCACCGTCTGGACGTGCCAGCCGTACGCCTCGTAGCGCGCCGCGACGTCCTCGTTGAGGGCGATCCGTGTGTTGTCCTCGATCGAGATCTCGTTGTCGTCGTAGATCGCGATGAGGTTGCCGAGCTGCTGGGTGCCCGCGAGGGAGGAGGCCTCGGCGGTGACCCCCTCCTGCACGTCACCGTCGGAGGCGATCACGTAGATGAAGTGGTCGAACGGACTCTTGCCCGACGGCGTCTCCGGATCGAACAGTCCGCGCTCGTAGCGTGCCGCCATCGCCATGCCCACCGCGGAGGCCAGCCCCTGACCCAGCGGGCCGGTGGTGATCTCCACGCCGTCGGTGTGCCGCCACTCCGGGTGTCCGGGGGTCTTGGATCCCCAGGTCCGGAGCGCCTTGAGGTCGTCCAGCTCGAGCCCGAAGCCGGCGAGGTACAGCTGGATGTACTGAGTGAGAGAGGTGTGTCCACAGGACAGGACGAAGCGGTCCCGTCCGACCCACGTCGGATCGGAGGGATCGTGTCGCATGATGCGCTGGTAGAGCGTGTAGGCGAGCGGCGCGAGGCTCATCGCGGTGCCCGGGTGGCCGCTACCGCATCGCTGCACGGCCTCGGCGGCGAGGACCCTCGCGGTGTCGACGGCGCGGGTGTCGAGTTCGGTCCAGTCGGACGGGTGGCGTGCAGTGGTGAGCTCGGTGATCTCCGACGCGCTGGTCACTTGTGGTTCTCCCGGGTCTGAGGGTGCGGCGCGGATCCGCGCGTATGTCGTGAACCACCTTAGTGGTCGCGGGCACGGCGGGGCGTGCGGTCCCCGCCCCCGCTCTTTCGCGGACCGTGCAGGGGGGACGTAGTATCGGGTCAGTAGTGCGTTGACGTCTGCTGCGAGGAGTTCCGGTGCACGATTCCACCCCGACCCGGAGTGGGGGGCCATCAGTCTCCCCTCCAGAGTCCACGGGGCGGCCGGCTCCGGCGAGCGGGCGAGCCCGCGCGGTCGACGTGGTGATGGCGTACATCGCCCTCACCAAGCCGCGCGTCATCGAGTTGCTGCTCGTCGCCGCCATCCCCGCCCTCCTCCAGGCCGACCGCGGCAATGTCCACCTCTCGCTGGTGCTGCTCACCCTGGTGGGCGGTTGGCTGGGAGCGGCCAGCGCCAACTCGCTGAACATGGTTGTCGACGCCGACATCGACAAGGTCATGAAGCGAACCGAGCGTCGGCCGTTGGCGCGTCACGCGATCAGTACCCGGGCCGCACTGGTCTTCGGTCTGCTGCTCGGCGTCTCGAGCATGCTGTGGCTGGGTCTGCTGGCCGGGAGCTGGCTGGCCGCGTTCTTCATCCTGCTGACCATCTGTTTCTACGTGTTCGTCTACACGATGATCCTCAAGCGCCGCACGGCCCAGAACGTCGTGTGGGGCGGGGCCGCGGGATGCATGCCGGTCCTGGTGTCGTGGGCCGTGATCACCGATCATCTCCCCGAGGGGCAGGCGCACAACTGGTGGCAGGCGATCGTCCTGTTCCTCATCATCTTCTTCTGGACGCCACCGCACACCTGGGCGCTCGCGATGCGCTACAAGGAGGACTACGAGGCCGCCGGAGTGCCGATGCTCCCGGTCATCATGTCCGCCGAGGGGGTCACCCGGCGCATCACCATCTACACCTGGGTGACCGTCCTGTGCACGTTCGCCCTGATCCCCGCCGCCGGCTGGGTGTACGCGGCCGGCGCGCTCGGCTTCGGAGTGTGGTTCATCGTCATGGCACACCGCCTCGAGGCCGGTGTGCGGCGCGGGGTGGAGGTCAAGCCCCTCAAGTTGTTCATCCTGTCGAACAACTACCTGGCGGGGGTGTTCGTCGCACTGTCCGTCGACGCGGTCCTCGGACTCCAGACGATCGCGGAGATCTTCCCGATCGCCTGATCACCCACCCCCGCCCTCCTCAGCGGGCGGGGTCGAGGGCGCTCAGCGGGCGGGGTCGAGGACGACCGAACCCGTGGTCTGCCGGGATTGCAGCGCCCGGTGCGCTTCCGCCGCCTCCGACAATCCGAACGTCGCGCCCACCGACAACCGGAGCGAGCCGTCGACGATCCCCTCGAGGACCTCGCCGGCCCGCTCGCGAAATTCCCCGGTGCCGGCGATGAAGTCACCCAGGCTCGGCCGGGTGAGGAACACCGAGCCGGCCGCGTTGAGCCGTTGCGGGTCCACCGGCGGGACCGGACCGCTCGCCGCGCCGAACAGAACCAGGGTCCCGCGGCGGGCCAGCGAGGCCAGGCTGTCGTCGAAGGTGTCCCGGCCCACGCCATCGAACACCACGGAGACACCGCCGTCGGAGAGCTCGCGGATCCTCTCCGGGGTCGCGTCGGGATAGAGCAGCACGTGGTGCGCCCCCAGTTCGCGACACAGGTCCGCCTTCTCCTCGGTCGAGGTCGTGGTGATCACCCGGTGTCCGTGGGCGACTGCCAGCTGGATGAGCAGCTGCCCGACCCCGCCCGCGCCCGCGGTGATCAGCACGGTGTCGCCGGGTAGGGCCCGGTGGGTGTCGGTGATGAGGTAATGCGCTGTGAGCCCCTGCAGCAGCATCGAGGCCGCCACCTCGTCGTCGACGCCCTCCGGCACTGTCACCAGCGACTCGGCGGGCGCGACGACGTACTGGGCGTACGATCCGGGAACCTGGCACCACGCCACCCGGTCGCCGACCATCAGGTCGGGCGTTCCCTCGCCGAGTTCCTCGACCACTCCCGTCCCCTCGCTGCCGGGGACGAACGGCAGGCCCCGGGCGTAGGTGCCCTCGCGGAAGTAGGTGTCGATGTAGTTGACCCCGATCGCGGTGGTGCGGACGAGCACGTCGCCCGGTCCTGGTGAGGGGACACCCACCTCGACCGGTGTGAGCACCTCGGGTCCGCCGTGCCTGGAGATCTCTATGGCTCTCATGGCGCCCAGTATCCGGAAGTATGTCGTCCGGCGCAGCCGGTGCCGGACTCCGGTTCGCCGGTTCGCGGGAGTCCCGGCGGAAGCGGGGCGGGGGAGGCGATAGGCTACCCCCATGAGCCTGCAGATCCTTTCCCAGTACGCCGGGGGGCCGCGAGTCCGGGCGACCGGCTGGCCCGAGATCATCACCAGTGGGTCCGGGGCGGCGGCCGCACCCGCCCGAGCCGATGCGGTCACCGAGGAGGCGCCGGCGCCGTCCGCGCCTGACACGCAGGCGCAGGCGCCGGC
>NZ_JAALDT010000200.1:0-4150 GCF_014144995.1 Dietzia sp. DQ11-71
AGGGTGGCAGGCGTGGGAAGTCACGACGACGACGACGACGAGACACTCCCGTCACTCGCGTACCTTGCCGTCCCAGCGGTCAGGGCCTCGGGGCCGTGCCGGCCGGGGACGGTCCCGCGGCGGCGGGCGCGGCTAGAGTCCGCAGTATGAGCTCTGGCCCGTCCGCCCACGCCCTGGTCCTCCGACACCGGGCCAAGCCGGGCCGTCGTGACCAGTTGATCGAGGTGTGGCGCCGGCACATGCCCGAGGCCGTGCAGGCCAACGCCGGGCACCGGGCCTATGTACTGTGCGCATCCCACGTGGACCCGGACGTGATGGTGGTGTTCCAGCACTACCGGGACGCCGCGGCCGCCCAGGAGTTCCTCGGCAACCCCGCCTACCTGCGGTATCTGGCGGAGTCGAGCCCGCTGCTGAGCGGGCCGCCCGAGGTCGAGGCCGTGGACCCACTGTGGTCGAAGGCGGTCGCGCCCGGCGAGTGAGTCCCGCCGAGTGAGCCCCGCCGGGCATTCCGGCAGGGCACCCGGCCCGGATCCGGCTCGGATGCGCTGCCTGGTCGACTTGCGCGCCCCGAATGGTCCATTCCCGCAGCACGACCAGGTGATCGACGTACATTCCGGCAGCGGCGGTCGGCGTGGCGGCGTACCCGGGGCTGATCCCGCCCGGCCCCGAGCGCGCGGGTCAGGGATTGTCGGGTCCACTCGGTAAAGTCGGGCCCGTGACAGCCCGCAGACCGACCCCCGACCGCAGTGCCGCCGACAGCAGCGCCGCCGCCGAACGATCCGCCTCCGATCGACACGACGCCGCGGTGTTCTCGGCGTTGCAGGACGGACCGGGTTCCCGGCCCGACCCGGCGGAGGTCGAGGCGCGCCGGGTCCGGTTGCTCGCGGGCGCCCAGACCACGATGAACGACCTGGCCGACGTGCTGGCCCCACTCGCGACGGCGTTCGGTGGCGCCGGGCACGAGCTCTACCTGGTGGGTGGCAGTGTCCGCGACGCCGTGCTCGGCCGACTGGGCACCGACCTGGACTTCACCACGGACGCCCGGCCCGAGACGGTGCGGGCCATCCTCGACGACTACGCGGACGCGGTGTGGGACACCGGGATCGAGTTCGGCACGCTGTCGGCCGTCAAGCGGGACGGTGGCGGGATCGAGCAGCAGATCGAGATCACCACGTTCCGCGCGGACTCGTACGACGGGGTGACCCGGAACCCCGAGGTCGTCTTCGGCGACACCCTCGACGGCGACCTGATCCGGCGCGACTTCACGGTCAACGCCATGGCGGTGCGTCTGCACCCGGACGGGCGCCAGGAGTTCGTCGACCCCCTGAACGGGATGGACGCCCTGCTCGCCGGCGTTCTGGACACCCCGGCCGCCCCGGAGCAGTCGTTCGCCGACGACCCGTTGCGCATGCTGCGGGCCTGCCGGTTCGTCTCCCAGCTGGGGTTCACCCTCGCGCCGCGGGTGTTCCGCGCGATGGCGGAGATGACCGGGGAGATCGACCGCATCACAGTCGAACGGGTGCGGACCGAACTCGACAAGACCATCCTCGGCGACTACCCGATCGACGGCATCAACATGCTGTGCGAGGCCGGGTTGGCCGACCGGGTGTTGCCCGAGGTGCCCGGCATGAAGCTCGAGCGCGACGAGCACATGCAGCACAAGGACGTGTACTGGCACTCGCTCACGGTGCTCAAGCAGGCCATCGACCTCGAACCCGAGGGGCCCGACCTGGTGCTCCGCTGGGCGGCGTTGCTGCACGACGTGGGCAAGCCCGCCACACGGGCGCCCAAGCCCGGCGGCGGCGTGACCTTCCACCACCACGAGGTGGTCGGCGCGAAGATGGTGCGCAAGCGCATGCGTGCGCTCAAGTACTCCAAACAGATGATCGAGGACGTCTCCGGCCTGGTGTTCCTCCACCTGCGCTTCCACGGGTACGGCGAGGGTCAGTGGACGGACTCCGCGGTGCGCCGCTACGTCTCCGACGCCGGACACCTGCTCCCGCGCCTGCACCGGCTGGTCCGGGCGGACTGCACGACCCGCAACAAGCGGCGGGCGGCCAAGCTGCAGGCCAACTACGACTCGCTGGAACGGCGGATCGCCGAGATCGAGGAGAAGGAGGACCTCGCCCGGGTCCGCCCCGACCTCGACGGCAACGAGATCATGACGCTGCTCGACCTCAAGCCGGGGCCCGATGTCGGTCGCGCGTGGGCGTATCTCAAGGAGTTGCGCCTCGACCGCGGCCCGCTCGACCGGGATGAGGCCGAGGCCGCACTCCTGAGCTGGTGGGCGGGACAGAACGAACCGCAGCAGAACGGCGGGTCCGGGGGCTCCGCCGAGCAGAACGGCGATCCGGCATGATCGGCGGAGCGGTCGACCGCTACCTAGGCTCGGCCGCTGCGCGGGTCGTCGTCGTCGTCCTCGCCGTCGTCGGCACGCTGCTGCACACCGTGGGCATCCCGGGGTTGCAACAGATCCCGCCGTACCGCATCGACCTCGACGTCTACCGCGTCGGCGGGCAGGTGTTCCGCGACGGTGGCGACCTCTACGGCGAGCTGCCCCAGCTCGCCCAGGGCGCCCACCTGCCGTTCACCTATCCCCCGCTGTCGGCGCAGCTCTTCTCGCTGTTCACGCTGGTGCCGTTGGCGGTCGCGTCCGCACTGATCACGCTGGCGACCATCGCGGTCCTGGCCTACGTCGTACAACTGGTGCTCGCGCGCACGTGCGAACGCCCGCAGCGCGAGTTGTGGTGGCTCACCGCAGCCGTGGTGGCGGTGGCACTGTGGTTCGGCCCGGTGCGCGAGACGATCGGGTTCGGGCAGGTCAACGTCTTTCTCATGGCGCTGGTGCTGGTCGACGTCATCCGCGGTCGCGGCCGCTGGTGGGGCGGCACCCTCACCGGGCTGGCGATGGCCATCAAGCTCACCCCGGCGGTGTTCCTGCTGTACTTCGTGCTGCGGCGCGACTGGCGTGGGCTGGCCACGGCGGTCGTCTCGGCGCTGGCGTTCACCGGGATCGGGCACCTGCTCACCCCGGACGACTCCGCCCGCTACTGGACGTTCGCCATCCGCGACCCGGCCCGGATCGGCGGTCTGGCGTTCACGTCCAACCAGTCGGTGAACGGGTTCGTGCACCGACTCGGCTTCGAGGACACCGCCGCGTCGGTCGCGTGGTTCGTGGTGTCCGCGGCGATCGGTCTGGGGATCGCGTGGGTGGCGTGGCGGCTGCTGCGGTCCGGCCACGAGGTGGCCGCCGCGGTCGCGGTGGGGCACGTGGCCCTGTTCTGCTCGCCCGTGTCATGGGGACACCACTGGGTGTGGGCGGTGCCCGCGGTCGTGCTCACCCTGGTGTGGGCCGACCGCGCGGGACGAGACGGCGACGACGACGAGCGCGGCTGGCTCGCCCTGGCCGGCGGCGGCGTGGTGATCTTCCTGGGCACGCCGCAGTGGTGGGTGCCGCACAGCGAGGGCCGCGAACTCGGCTGGGGCCCGCTGGAGCACCTCGTCGGCAACGCCTACCTGATCTGGGCGGCGGTCTTCCTCGTCGTCGTGGGTGCCCGGGCCTCTCGACTCGGGCGTCGCGACCTGGGCGGCGATCCCGAACGACCCGCGTTGCTCGTCAGGGCCACCGCGAGCAGCTGAGCGCCCGCCGTCAAGGCGGAACGACGATCTGTGGAATGCGGTTCCTCGCTCCACAGATCGCGGATCGGGGCTGGTCCGATCAGGGCTCCCGGGACACGATTCTGGGCATGGACTACTTCTTCGGAGACGGCGTCGGGGACCCGACGCAGTGGCAGGGCGAGCCCGACCTCACCCTCGGAACCGGTGCCGCGGACGCGCTGTGGCTGGACTTCGACGGTGACGGGTACGCCGACGACGCCCTGTGGGACTCGGACCTCGACGGCGCCGCCGACCGCGTGGTGACCGATGTGGGCACCGGCACCCAGGCCGCCTACGCCGATGACGGTGGACGCGGCGTGTGGAACGTCTACGCCGGAGGAGCCGGCGCGCTCGCCGCGGGGTCCGTGGGCGGCGGGTCTGTGGGCGGTGGCTCGGTGGGTGGTGGATCAGTTGCCGCCGGTTCGGCGGGCGGTGGGTCTGTCGGCGCGGGGTCGGTGGGGGGCGGCTCGCTCGGCACGGGGTCCGTCGGGGC
>NZ_JAALDT010000201.1:0-2678 GCF_014144995.1 Dietzia sp. DQ11-71
GCGGGCTTGGGAGCCGCCGAGCGCGGATCCGCGCCCGGACGGGGGCCCGGTGCCGGCTTCGAGGGTGCACCCGGCTTGGGCGCAGCGCCTCCTGCGGATTCAGACGGGGCGGGGGCGGCGTCGCCGCCTGCCGGTGAATGTGCCTCACGCAGGCGCCGGACGACCGGGGCCTCCAACGTCGAGGACGCGGACTTGACGAACTCTCCCTGATCGCGGAGTTTCGTCAGAAGTTCTTTACTGGTGATACCGAACTCTTTTGCCAGCTCGTGTACCCGGGGCTTGCCTGCCACTGCTCTCCTCACTGCGAGGTCTCCACGGCAGGGCTGGCCGCGCGACCTCGGTCTACATTCGATGGACGTTCATCGCTGGAGCTTCACGGTGTGCTCATCGTGTCTGGTCCGTTCCTTCTCTTGTGCTCCCCCTGCCGAACCGAGCGGTCGGCGGGTGGTGTCGTGCCCGAGGCGTAGTGCCTCGAGTACCTCCGTGAGCGCGTCCTGGGACACGTTCCCGGCGATCCGCAGGGCCCTGGTGAAGGCCTTGCGGTCGAGCGCTGTCGTGATGCACTGCGGTTCGCGATGCACCCAGGCTCCTCGTCCGACCGCCCGTCGGCGCGGATCGGGCGAGAGAGCGGCCGTCTCCGGATCGTGAACGATCCGGAGGAGTCGGGAATCGGTGTCCCGACCCCGGCAACCGACGCAGGTCCTGACCGGACCCGCGGCCTCGGCGGTACCGAACCGCTGGTCCTTGCGTCCCTGCATCCGGCCACCTCGGTCTCTCGCCGCCCGGCCCGAGTGGACGGGTGGACGTGAAGTCACTGTGACAACTGATCAGTCTACAGACAATGCCGTGTCGACACTAACGGCGCGCCCGACCGCGTGGCGCCGGGCGGCGCAGCGCGTCACTCCGCGTCGCTGTGGATGTCGATCCGCCACTGGGTCAGGCGGTGTGCCAGACGTGCGTTCTGGCCTTCCTTGCCGATCGCCAGGGACAGCTGGTAGTCGGGGACGACGACGCGGGCCGCCCTGGTGGTGGCATCGGCGACGGTGACGGAGATCACCTTCGCCGGGGACAGGGCGTTGCCGACGAACACCGTCGGGTCGTCGTCGTAGTCGACGATGTCGATCTTCTCGTCGTTGAGCTCGGCCATGACCGCGCGCACACGGGCCCCGTTCGGTCCGATGCAGGCGCCCTTCGCGTTGAGTCCCGAGATGGTGGATTCCACCGCGATCTTCGTCCGGTGGCCCGCCTCACGCGCGATCGCCGCGATCCGCACCGAGCCGTCGTCGATCTCCGGGACCTCGAGCGCGAAGAGTCCCCGGACCAGGTCCGGGTGGGTGCGGGAGAGCGAGACGGAGGCGCCGTGGGGTCCCTTGTGCACCCCGACGACGTGGCACTTGATGCGCTCCCCGTGTGTGTAGGTCTCACCCGGTACCTGCTCGGCCGGGGCGATGGTCCCCTCGGTGCCCCCGTTCTCGGGTCCGATGTGGACGACCACGATCCCACGGGCGTTGGCGCGGGAGTCGGACTGGATGACCCCACTGACCACCTCGCCCTCACGCGTGACGAGATCACCGTAGATGCGGTCGGTCTCGGCTTCGCGCAGACGCTGCAGGATGATCTGCCGTGCCGTGGCCGCGGCCACCCTCCCGAAGTCGGAGGGGGTGGCGTCGAACTCCCCGATGCGGTTGCCGTCCTCGTCCACCTCGGCGGCCATGACGGCGACCGTGCCGGCCTTGCGGTCCAGCGCGATCCGGGCCACCCGATGCGAGCCCTCGGTCCGCTTGTAGGCGGTGAGCAGCGCGTTTTCGAGAGTGTGCACGAGGTCGTCCAGCGGGATCTCGCGCTCTCGGGACAGCATGTTCAGCGCTGCCATGTCGATGTTCAACGGTTTTCTCCTTCTCGCACGCCGTGCCCGGGGTTCTCCGGCTCGGACAACAGGTCCAGCTCCTCCTGTGGCGCTGGCCGGAACTCGACCCGGATCACGGCGCGGGCCACCTGATCCAACGCTACCGAGTCCACTCTGGTCCCCCGCCCCGCCCTGGACACGATGCGGACGGTCCCCGAGTCCTCGTCGAGGTCTCCGATCCGTCCCCGGGTCGGCCCGTCGGCGCCGTCGACGTAGAGCAGGTCGACCTGGCGTCCGCGGGCACGGGCCCAGTGACGGGGGTGCTCCAGCGGCGCGTCGACGCCCCTGCTGGTGACCTCCAGCGTGACCGGCTGGCCCGATCCCCCCCACTGCTCGGCGAGGGGGTCGAGATCGACGGAGAGTTCGGCGAGATCGTCGAGGGAGACGCCGGAGTCCCCGTCCACGACGACCGTCACGTGCCACGTGGACGAACGGGTATCCTCCCGGAGGTCCTCGAGATCGAGGCTGCGGTCCGAGACCGCCTTGCGTATATGGGCCCGGTCGGGCTCGGGGACGATCACTGTGCTCCTGGATTGCGGGCTGGCGGATTCCGTTCCGGGACGCGGACGGGCCGCATCACTGTACCGCCTCGTCTCCCCCTTCTCCGACCCCTGGCAGGATGTCGGAGTGCCCCATTTCGCCCCCGTCGCCCTCTCGCGCCGTCAGTTCGCCGTCGCGGCCGCCGGCGTCGCCGGGCTCGCAGTCGCCGGTGGCTGTGCCCTGCCCACGGTCACCGACCGCCCCGATCCCCTGCTCGGCCTGCTCGAGGCCG
>NZ_JAALDT010000202.1:0-5632 GCF_014144995.1 Dietzia sp. DQ11-71
GCGCGGCCGGCTCGCCCGGCTCGACGTCCGCCGGGAGCGGGTCGAGTCCGTTGCGCACCACGGCGATGCGCGCGGGGTCCACGCCGAGCCCGGCGAGCTCGTCCGCCGAGGGGAGCGACACGGTCACGTACTGACTGCGCGAGTGCACGCGCGGGGACAGCCACGACTCGATCCACCAGCCGATCCGCGCGACCAGCCACCCGGCCACCGGCCACTGCTCGCGGTGGATGTGGTGGACCAGCACCACCACGGGCGCGGTGGTGGCCAGGCGGGAGAAGAAGGGGACGCCGTTCTGGGTGTCGACGACGACGTCGGGCCGCCGCAGGACACCGAGTGGCCCCAGTCCGATCCTGCCGAACAGGATCGCCAGCAGCGCGCGGGGATAGACGGTGAACCGTCCGCCGGCCCGGCTGAACCGCACCCCGGCCCCGGTGGTGGCGGAGCGGGCCGCGCCCGGTGAGCGCGAGGTCCGGTAGACGACGGTGTGCCCGGCGTCGGCGAGGCCGTCCGCGACGTGCTCGAGGTAGCGTTCGCTGCCACCGCCCTGGGGATGGGTGCTGTCGCGCCAGCACAGCAGCAGGATACGAGCCACGCGGACACTGTACGCGGGCGTCGGGACCGCCGACGGGGTGGTCAGCGCTGCCGCCGGTATCGTCACCGCCGTGATCACCGATCCCGTCCACCGCTCGCCCGCCCTGCGCTCGGTGGCCCGCCGCGCCACCCTCGGTCGGTCTCTCGGATTGCTGCGTTCGTTCCCGCTCGAGCAGTCCGACCCGGACGTCTTCTACTCCGGTCTGGCCCGCGACACCGTCGAACTGGTGGCGGACCTGTGGGAGCGCGCCGGTGACCAGCCGGCCGGGCGGGGCCCCGGGTCCGACACCGGCCGCCTCCCGGGGCTGACGGTGCTGGACGTCGGCGGCGGGCCGGGCTACTTCTCCGACGCCTACGCCGCCGAGGGGGCGCGGTACGTGTCCGTCGAACCGGACGTGGGGGAGATGTCGGCGGCGGGCCTGGACCAGGCGGGCTCGATCCGCGGCAGCGGGATGTCGCTGCCGATCCGATCGGACTGCGTCGACGTGTGCATCTCCTCCAATGTGGCCGAACACATCCCCGAGCCCTGGACGATGGCCGAGGAGATGTGCCGGGTCACGCGTCCGGGCGGCCTCGTCGTCGTCTCCTACACGCTCTGGTACGGCCCCTTCGGCGGCCACGAGATGGGACCCACCCACTACCTCGGTGGCGAGCGGGCGCGGCGGATGTACGAGCGTCGCCACGGCCGGCCGCCCAAGAACGTCTACGGCGAGTCCCTGTTCGAGGTGGGCTGCGCCGAGGGGCTCGACTGGGCACGCGACACCGGATCGGCCGAACTGGTCGCGGCGTTCCCGCGCTACCACCCACGGTGGGCGTGGTGGCTGGTGCGGGTGCCGCTGGTCAGGGAGGTCCTGGTGTCCAACCTCGTGCTGGTGATGCGGGCCGGGTAGCTGCCCCACGGGGCGCCGTGGACTCGCTACAGTGAGGTGGAACACGTTCTTGTTTTCTACCTCTCGGAGGTCCCCGTGGTCGTCGTCCATGACAAGCTCTTCTCCGGCACCCGCTGGACCGATCCCATCACCACCGGCGTCCTCGAGGTGACCTCGCCCGCCACCAACGCGGTCGTGGGCCGGGTCGCCGAGACCACCACCGAGGACCTGGACGAGATGATCAGCCAGGCGCGCGACTCGTTCGAGTCCGGCGTGTGGCGCTCCACCCCGCCCGCCGAGCGCGGCGCCCTGCTGGCCCGCGTGGCCGACATGCTCGAGGAGCGCCAGGCCGAGGTGTGCCAGATCCTCTCCGACGAGATGGGCACCCCGCCCGGCACCGCCGCCATGATCCAGGTGACGCCGACCCTGGGTGTGCTGCGCTACTACGCGCGCCTTGCCGAGACCTTCCCGTGGTCCGAGGTGCGCCACGGCGACTTCGGCGCGTCGGTCATCACCCGCCACCCCGTCGGCGTCGTCGCCGCCATCACCGCGTGGAACGTCCCGCTCTACCTCAACACCGCCAAGCTGGCGCCCGCACTGCTGTCCGGCAGTTCGGTGATCCTCAAGCCGTCGTCGGCCACGCCGCTGTCCGCGCTGTGGCTGGCCGACCTGTTCCGTGAGGCCGGGCTGCCCGAGGGCGTGCTGTCCGTGGTGACCGGCCCCAGCTCCGTGGGCGACCACCTCGTCTCGCACGCGGACGTCGACAAGATCTCGTTCACCGGCTCCACCGGGGTCGGCAAGCACATCGCCGGGATCGCCGCCCAGAGCCTCACGCGCTGCTCGCTGGAGCTGGGGGGCAAGAGCGCCGCCATCGTGCTCGAGGACGCCGACATCGCCGCCCACGCCGGCACCATGGTCTTCTCCGCCCTGATGAACTCCGGGCAGGCGTGCGTGTCCCAGAACCGCATCCTCGCGCCGCGGTCGAGGTACGACGAGGTCGTCGAGGCGCTGGTGGAGAACGTCAAGGCCATGCCCGTGGGTGACCCGGCCGACGACGGCACCGCCTTCGGCCCGCTGGCCAACCACAAGCAGAAGGCGTCCGTCGAGGGCTACATCCGCAAGGGGGTCGAGGAGGGCGCGACCATCGCCTACGGGGGCGGCACGGTCGAGGGACTGCCCGAGGGTGTCGCCGAGGGCGCCTACGTGCAGCCGACCGTCTTCCGGGACGTCGACAACTCCATGACCATCGCCCAGGAGGAGATCTTCGGGCCGGTCCTGCAGGTCATCGCCTACGACACGGTCGACGAGGCAGTGCAGATCGCCAACGACTCCGAGTACGGCCTGGCCGGGGCCGTGTACTCCGCAGACCCGGACGCCGCGCTCGCCGTGGCCCAGCGGGTGCGCACCGGCACGATGGGCATCAACTGGTACGCCTTCGACCCGAGCGCGCCCTTCGGCGGGTTCAAGAACTCGGGCCTGGGTCGCGAGAACGGCCCCGAGGGGCTCGAGGCCTTCTGCGAGCTGCAGAGTGTGCTCATGCCGTTCGGGTGGGAGCCCGGCGAGGGCTGAGACCTCGACAGATGTGAAGACCCCCGGCCTCGGCCGGGGGTCTTCACACATCGGACGCGTCGGCGCGGCGCCGACCGGCCGGGTGTCACTCCACGCGGTAACCGACGCCGCGGACGGTCTGCACCTTGTTCTCGCCGATCTTGCGGCGCAGGGAACGGATGTAGACGTTGACGATGTTGGAGCCCGGGTCGAAGTCCATGCCCCACACGCTCTCGAGCAGCTGCTCGCGACTGATGGTCTCGCCCTTGTTGCGCAGCAGCATCTCGAGGAGCGAGTACTCGCGGTTGGTCAGCTCCTGGATCCGGCCGTCCACCTCGACCCGGCGGGTGCGGATGTCCAGGCGCATGCCCGCGTGCTCGAGGATGCCCGGGTCCTCGGTGGCCTCGTGCTCGCGCAGCCGCAGACGGATGCGGGCGAGCAACTCGGGCACGCGGAAGGGCTTGACCATGTAGTCGTTCGCGCCGGACTCCAGCCCCTCGACGGTGTTCGCCACACTGTCGCGGGCCGTGAGGATGATGACGGGTGCGGCGAACCCGCGGTCGCGGGCCTCGCGGAGGAGGGTCAGCCCGTCGGTGTCCGGCAGGCCGATATCGAGCAACATCAGGTCGATGTCGGAGATCGTCGACAGGATCGCCTGGGCGCTCTCCCCGTCCACGGCCTCGAGTGCGGTGTACTCCGCGCCGCCGAGTGCCTTCACCAACACCGATCGGATGAGATCGTCATCCTCCACGACGAGAACATTCGTCATGCAACCCTCCTTCTCGAACCCGGAGTATCCCACGGGAAGACATCAGTTGGACGCTGCCCGGTCCCGTGTCCGCGGTTTCGTCCGGGACGTGCGCGGGATCAGCGCGTACCGCTGTCACCCGACGCGACCGGCTCGGCGTCCCCGTCGTCGCGGGGCCGCTTCTCCGGTGGTGGTGCGATGAGGGGGACGACGATGCAGAACACCGCGCCCCCGCCCTCGGCGTTGAACGCGAACGCACGTCCCCCGTGCGCCTTGGCGATGGTGGAGACGATGGCCAGACCGAGGCCGGTGCCGCCCCGGCCGTCGCGGAGCTGGCCGCGCGCGGTGTGGAAACGCTGGAAGATGCTCTCCTCTTCCCCGGGCGGGATCCCCGGTCCGCTGTCGCGGACCCACCACAGGAGCCGTCGGCGGTAGTCCTCCCGCTCGGGCGACGGGGCGACGGGCCCCGCGGCGAACCCGTCGGGCACGGTGGGATCCCCCGGCTCGATGATCCGGCACCCGATCTCGATGGTGTCGCCGGGGCCGGTGAAGCGGACGGCATTGGAGCAGAACTGCATGAGGGCCTGCGTGATGCGGTGCTGGTCGAGTCGGGCCACGCCCTCGGCGTAGGGGAGCACCCGCCAGTCCCGGTCGGCGATCACGTCGATCTTCGCCTCGACGTCCAGCACGAGTTCGGCGACGTCGGTCGGGACGGTCCGGAGGAAGTCGGGACGGTCGGCCCTGGCGAGGGTGAGCAGGTCCTCCACGATGCGGGTCATCCGCGACAGCTCGTCCTGCATGAGGCGGGTGGCCTCAGCACGCCCGTCGGGGTCGTCGGGCATGAGGTCGAGGTTGCCCTGCACGACGGTCAGGGGCGTCCGCAGTTCGTGCCCGGCATCGTCGAGGAACTCCCGCTGGGTCCGGTAGGCCTCCTCGACGCGTTCGAGCATGGCGTTGACCGTGTCGGCGAGTGAGACGATCTCGTCGGGTCCGTCGGAGGGGACCCGCCTCGACAGGTCGGCGGCGGAGATGGTCTCGGCGGCCTCGCGGATACGGCGCACCGGCACGAGCATCCGCCCGGCGATCCACCACGCGAGTACCGCACTGACGACCATGCCTCCGGCGCTGGCCCAGCGCATGTAGAAGACGACGCGCCGTGTCTCCTGGTGGGTGCCCCGGTCGTTGACGGCGACGACGATGTTGGCCAGCCCGGCGGGGCTCTCGACCGTGGTCTTGCGCCACCGCACCGAGCCGTCGAGGATCCCCGAACTCTCGGTGGAGACCAGGCCGATCCGTTGGATCTGTGAGCGTATCGCCGGCGGGAAGAGCTGGTCCTCCTCGGGCCCGTACCGCGAGAGCGTGAACTGGGTGCCCGACTCGGTGGCCGTCCCGACCAGCAGCAGCTCCGAGGACGGGTACTGCTGGGCGAGGTACGCCCGGATCAACTGCTCGACCGTGGGGTTCTCCGACTCGAAGGACGGCAGGATCCCGGCCGTCATGAAGGTCGTGAAGTCGGCGGCCTCCCGGTTGAGCCGCGAGTCCATCACCCGTTCGGTGCTGAGGTTCAGCAGTTGGAACGTGAACACCATCATCGCCGCGAACACGGCGGCGGTGATCAACGTGATGCCGAGGGTGATGCGGAGCCGGGCGGAGTGCCACCAACGGATCGGGGCCGACGTCCGTATCGAGGCGTTCACCTCGGCATCGGGTGGTCGTCGCCGGACGCTCTCGGGCTGGACACCGTCGGGCTCGCCTCCGTCGTGCCCGCCTCCGTCGCGCCCGCCCCCTGCGAGGTCGTCACCGGCCCGCTCGCGGCACGGTCCCCCACGGGAGGTCGGCCGAGCACCGGAGCGCCGCCGGCGGGCGACCGACCCGC
>NZ_JAALDT010000203.1:0-2503 GCF_014144995.1 Dietzia sp. DQ11-71
CGGTGCTCGTGGCGGGCGAGCACCGCGCCCAGCACCTCGGCGTCGTGCTTGTGGTCGACCTCGACGCCGGCCAGCCTGCCGACCGTGCGCTCCCACAGCAGGCCCTCGTACACGGTCAACAGGTCCAGGGCGGCGGTGGCCGGGTCGCGTAGCCCGGCGGCGTCGAGCGCGCCCACGAGGTCGCTCGGATCGAGCAGTGCGGCCACGAGGTCCGTGGTGTCCTCCTTGCCGGCGAGTTCGACGATCAACGCCGACCTGGCCGCCAGCTCACCGCGGTAGTCGGCCAACAGTCCGTCGACCATGCGCGTGAGCATCCCCAGCACGTCGTCGGCGTCGGAGGACGCCAACTCCTGGATCCCCGAGACCTCGACGAATCCCCGCAGCAGCGAGGTGAGCCGGTCGACGGTGAGGGTGAGCAGCTGCGCGCGGGTGCGGCAGTAGTAGGAGGTGGAGCCCGAGGGCAATCCCGCCTCCGAGTCCACGGCGCGATGGGTGAGGGCACGGACCCCGTCCCTCGCCACGACCTCGATCGCGGAATCGGCGATGAGCATGCGCCGGTCCTCCATGGGGGCTCCCGTCGTCGTGTTCCACGGACATTCAGCTCGACCGGTGTAGTGCCGGACGTCGACGGGTCCCGCCGACTCGAGCGACAGCCTATCGCCGTACGGGGCCGTCGGCGTCGGAATCACGGACGCCCCGGCACCGGTATCCGGTGCCGGGGCGTCCCTGGCGTCGATCCTGCGGCCGTTGGTCAGGCCACGGCGGCGACCTTGCGGGCCCGCCGCGTGGCGCGGTGGTGCTGTAGCGCGGTCTTCAGGCCCGCCCGCTGACCCTCCACGGCCGGCAGCGGCTTGGGCTGGTCGGCGAACATCCGCTCGGAGTGGGTCTCCGGCGCGTCATCGGTCGTGTCGCGCAGCATGTGGTTGGGCAGCGACAGCTTGGCGATGGTGCGCCAGGTCTTGAAGTACTGCACCGGCAGGGGACCGGCCACGTAGGGCAGGTCGTACTTGCGGCACACCTCACGTACCCGGATGGACGCCTCCGCGAGCCGGTTGGACGACATGTCCGGGTAGATGTGGTGCTCGATCTGGTACGACAGGTTGCCGGACATGAAGTCGACGACCGGACCGCCGGTGATGTTGGCGGAGCCGAGCATCTGCCGCAGGTACCACTCCGCCTGCGTCTCGTTCTCCACGTCCTTCTTGGTGAACTTCTCGGCACCGTCGGGGAAGTGGCCACAGAAGATCACCGCGTTGGTCCAGACGTTGCGGATCCCGTTGGCGACCAGGTTGGCGGTGGCGGTGGACTTCCACCCCTTGCCGGACAGCAGCGGGTAGAAGACGTAGTCCTTGGCGAGCTGACGGCCGGCCTTCTTGGCGAAGAGCGAGAGCTTGCTCATGGTCTCGCGACGGTCGTCACGACCCTTGGCGACCTTGCCCAGCTCGAGGTGCTGGATCCCCACGCCCCATTGGAACAGCAGCGCGAGGGCCGCGTTGTAGGCGATGTTCCCGTAGTAGAAGGGGTGCCAACGCTGGTCGCGGGTCACCCGGAGAACGCCGTACCCCACGTCGTCGTCCAGGCCGACGATGTTGGTGTACTTGTGGTGGATGTAGTTGTGGGTCTGCTTCCAGTGCTCGGCGGTGCCCACGATGTCCCACTCCCAGGTGGTGGAGTGGATCTCGGGGTCGTTCATCCAGTCCCACTGCCCGTGCATGATGTTGTGGCCGAGTTCCATGTTCTCGACGATCTTGGCGACACCGAGGGTGCCTGCGCCGATCGCCCAGGCCGTGCGGTTACGCGAGCCCACGAGGAGCAGTGCACGGGCCGCGATCTCGAGTCCCCGCTGGAAACGGATCGTATTGTGGATGTACGCGGCATCTCGCTCGCCGAGGGAGCCGATGATGTCCTGACGGATCTGCTCGAGCTCCGCGCCGAGGGCTTCGATGTCGGACTCGGAGAGGTGCGCGAATTCCGGGATGTCGGTGATGGCCATGAAGCTACGGTACCGTAACTTACGGTCGCGTAGGTACGTTCGGTTGCGTGGGTCACAATTTGGGTGTGCGGTGAGCTGATCGATCACCGCCCAGTTGTGGTGTGGCCGAGGACTCTTTTCCGGCGCCGAAGCGTGCGTGGCCTGCGCGGGAGTTCGACGATGTCACGCCGGACATCACGGTTGTGTAACGTCGAGCGGGTTCGTGACGACATAGATGGCGTTACGTGGGGTACAGACAGAACGCCCGATACCGCAGTACGACTCAGTACGCAGCAGTAAATACGAGGGGACACATCATGAGCAACGCCAACGACATCTTCCTGCAGGCCATCCAGCCGGTCATCGACATCTTCTGGTCGCTGGTGTGGACCGCCACCGGTTCGACCATCAGTGTTCCCCGTCCGACCGCTCCCGCGGGCACTCCCGAGTCGGTCTGATCCTTTCGAGCGCCGGGTTCACCGCCCGGTGATCTCCGCGGCAGCCCGCCCCTCGCTCGAGGGGCGGGCTGCC
>NZ_JAALDT010000204.1:0-3531 GCF_014144995.1 Dietzia sp. DQ11-71
TGCGCCCCGGGGGCGGCAGCCGACGCGGCTCAGCGGTCGAGGTTGACCAGGCCGAGCTGAGCGGCCTTGACCAGACGACGCGGCAGCGCCACGGGGCGGCCGTCGATCTTGGTCTCCTGGAGGGCGACGTTGTCGGCCTTCCACTGGGACCGGCGGGAGTGGGTGTTGGCACGCGAGAGGCGGCGCTTCGGAACTGCCATGATTATCGTCCTCGGGGTCTAGGAGGGTGGTCGGGGCGCGGACGCCCCGCTGCTCACTTGCGGCGGGTGCGGTTGCCGTAGCGACGCTGGAACTTCTCGACGCGGCCGGCGGTGTCCATGACGCGCTGCGCGCCGGTCCAGAACGGGTGCGACTCGCTGGTCACGTCCACGACGATGAGCGGGTACGTCTGACCGTCCTCCCACTCGACCGTGCGGCTGCTGGTCGCGGTGGAACGGGTGAGGAACTTGGTGCCCGTGCCCGAGTCCTGGAAGACCACCGGGTGGTAGTCGGGGTGAATGTCGTTCTTCATACTGGATCCCTCTAGCTCGGTAGAAGTCTGTGGGTCTGGCGCTCGCTCCTGCAAGAGCGCGCAATTGCCAGTGGCCGAACCGGGGATCCCGGTGTCAGCACACGCATCGGTAGATCGTACCCGTAGGATGGCCGGGCACCCAATTCGTGCGGCGCGGACATCCGGCCGCCGGAGCCGGTCCGGCCGCCTTTATGCCCACTGACGTGCCGATTACCGTTTCACGCGGTCGGGCCGTAAACTAGACCATCGCTGTTGTCTGCACGTTTGCTATCGCCTCTCACGGTGCTCGCGACGTGGCGGTAAGCCCCCCGTACGGCCCAGGCCGACCGAGGGTGCCCCCTCCGCCGCGCGCCACCGCAGGACGGGGCGGAAGGAGAACCACGCCATGTCGGCGCATTGCCAGGTAACGGGACGGAAGCCGGGTTTCGGCAAGTCCGTCTCGCACTCACACCGCAGGACCAACCGTCGCTGGAACCCGAACATCCAGCGCCGTAGCTACTTCGTGCCCTCCGAGGGTCGTCGCGTCACGCTGACGGTCTCGACCAAGGGCATCAAGACCATCGACCGCGATGGCATCGAGGCCGTCGTGGCCCGCATCCGCGCCCGTGGGGAGAAGATCTGAGATGGCACGTAACGACGTTCGACCCATCATCAAGCTCAAGTCCACGGCCGGGACCGGGTTCACCTACGTGACCCGCAAGAACCGTCGCAACAATCCGGACCGCATCGTCCTCAAGAAGTTCGACCCGGTCGTCCGTAAGCACGTCGAATTCCGAGAGGAGCGCTGACTCGTGGCCAAGAAGTCCAAGATCGCGCGCAACGAGCAGCGCAAGGCCAAGGTCGCCCGGTTCGCCGAGCGTCGCGCCGAGCTCAAGGCAATCATCAAGAACCCCGAGAGCACGGACGAGGCACGTATGGATGCCCAGACCGCTCTCAACAAGATGCCGCGTGACGCCTCGCCCGTGCGGGTGCGTAACCGCGACGTCGCCGACGGTCGCCCCCGCGGCTACCTCCGCAAGTTCGGCCTCTCCCGCGTCCGCATGCGCGAGATGGCCCACCGTGGCGAGCTGCCCGGTGTCACGAAGTCGAGTTGGTGAGTAGGTAACCATGGCTAAAGCACGTAGCACCCCGTCCAAGAAGATCCGCGCCCAGGAGGGCCGTCGACCCAAGAAGAACCCGTTGAAGGTGGCGGGTATCGAGACGGTCGACTACAAGGACGTCAACACCCTCCGTACGTTCATCTCCGATCGCGGCAAGATCCGTTCGCGTCGGGTCACCGGCCTCACGCCGCAGCAGCAGCGTCAGGTCGCCGTCGCGGTCAAGAACGCCCGCGAGATGGCCCTGCTGCCGTTCACCAGCCGCTGAGTCACCGCTCGGCGCGGGTGAACCGAACCGCCCGTCCCGCCTGCGGCCTCTAGCCGCCGACTCAGGCAACAGCAACCCGATCGGGGTCGTGCCTCCTCACGCAGGAGTGCGCGACCCCGATCGGCGTTACCGCGCCTACCGCTCCCCTCTCCCCCTCCCCTTCCCTCCCCGACACCAGGAGTTCACCCGTGGCCGGCGTCCTCAACGGCTTCGCCGTCATCGTCGCGCTGGTCGCGCTGGGCTGGATCCTCGCCCGCACCCTTGTTCTCGGTACGGACGCACGGCTGGTGCTCAACCGGCTCGTCTTCTACGTCGCCACCCCGGCACTGCTGTTCGACTCCCTCGCCCGCACCACCCTCGACCAGGTCTTCACCGGCGTGTTCGTGGTGTCCGCGGTGTCGGCGATCATCGTCGCGGTCCTGTACGTGGCGATCGCCCGGCTGTGGCTCAAGCGCCCGGCGGCGGACCTCGTGGTGGGTGCCCTGTCCGCCGGCTACGTCAACTCCGCCAACCTCGGAATCCCCATCGCGCTGTACGTCCTCGGGGACCTCGGGTTCGTCATGCCGCTGCTGCTCTTCCAGGTGGTGGTCCTCCAACCGGTCGCCATCGCCGTGCTGGAGCGGGCCGCGCGGGCCGAGGGGTCGGACGGCGGCGGGGACGGGGGCGCGCTCGGTGCGCTACTGCAGTCGGTCCGCACCCCGATCGTCCTCGCCGCGCTCGCGGGCGTCGTCGTCGCCGCCCTGCCCTGGACGCCGCCCGAGACTCTCCTGGAGCCCGTGCACCTGGTCGGCCAGATCTCCGTCCCCGGCGCCCTGCTGGTGTTCGGCATGTCGCTCTACGGGGTGAAGGTCCTCGAGGCCGGCGCCTCGCCCCGCCGGGAGATCTTCCTCGCGAGCGCACTCAAACTCGTCGCCCACCCCGTGCTCGCGTACGCCATCGGCGCCGGGCTCATGGGGATGCGGGGCCACGAGCTCCTCACCGTGGTGGTCGCCGCCGCGCTGCCCACCGCGCAGAACGTCCTCGTGGTCGCGACCCGGTACGGACACGGGACTCTGCTGGCCCGGGACTCCGCCGTCCTCACCACCCTCGGCGCGCTGCCGGTCCTCCTGCTGGTCTCCGCACTACTGGCCTGACCCGGCGGCGATCACGCCGACGAACACGACCGCGTTGTTGACGCCGTGGAGCACGATGCCGGGCACGATCGACCGGTACCACTCGGCCATCGCGCACAGCGAGATCCCCACCACCAGCAGGTACGGCAACGCCGGGGGCACCAGGTGCACGGCCGCGAAGACCGCCCCGGCGAGCGTGATCCCCGCGACGGCCCGCAACCGCGCCCGCAGGGCCGGCAGCACGATGCCGCGGAACACGACCTCCTCCGCCACGGGGATGAGCACGGCGATGGTCAGCAGTCCGAGCACGGCGAACACCGGCCCGCCGGACACCAGGTCGGCGATCGCCGCGTCGGCCTCCTCCCCCGTCGACTCCGCGCCCGCCCCCAGGGGGATCAGCACGAGGGTCGACGCGATGACGGCGGCGGCCATCACCGCGGGGATCTGCCACGCCAGGTGCCAGGGTGAGCGGTCCGGTGGCCGGAGGCCGACGTCCGCCCACCCGAGACCGCGCCGGCGCAGGAGGTGGATCCGCACCGCGAG
>NZ_JAALDT010000205.1:0-5835 GCF_014144995.1 Dietzia sp. DQ11-71
GGTGCCCCCGCAGCCGGTGGCGGCGGGTTCCGGGGTCGTCCCGGGGGCGGCAACCGTGGCCGCGGTGGTGCCGCGGGTGCGTTCGGTCGTCCCGGTGGCGCCCCGCGTCGTGGTCGCAAGTCGAAGCGGCAGAAGCGTCAGGAATACGACTCGATGCGGGCCCCGGAGGTCGGCGGCGTCCGGCTTCCCGACGGTCGCGGGCAGGTCCTGCGACTGGCACAGGGTGCTTCGCTGAGCGATTTCGCGGACAAGATCGACGTCAACCCCGCGCAGCTGGTCCAGGCCCTGTTCAACCTGGGTGAGATGGTCACGGCCACGCAGTCGGTCACCCCGGAGACGCTGCAGCTGCTCGGTGAGGAGATGGGCTTCAAGGTCCAGATCGTCAGCCCCGAGGACGAGGATCGCGAGCTGCTCGATTCGTTCGACCTCTCCTTCGGTGAGGACGAGGGTGACGAGAGCGATCTCGAGATCCGTCCCGCGGTCGTCACGGTCATGGGTCACGTCGACCACGGCAAGACCCGCCTGCTCGACAGCATCCGGTCGGCGAAGGTGGGCGAGGGTGAGGCCGGTGGCATCACCCAGCACATCGGCGCCTACCAGGTGACGGTGCCGGTCGACGACGTGGATCGTACGATCACCTTCATCGATACGCCGGGTCACGAGGCGTTCACCGCCATGCGTGCCCGCGGCGCGAAGTCGACGGACATCGCGATCATCGTGGTCGCGGCGGACGACGGCGTGATGCCGCAGACGGTCGAGGCGATCAACCACGCGCAGGCGGCAGAGGTGCCGGTCGTGGTCGCGGTCAACAAGATCGACAAGGAGGGCGCTCAGCCCGACAAGATCCGCGGCCAGATGACCGAGTACGGCCTGGTGCCGGAGGAGTACGGCGGCGACACGATGTTCGTCGACATCTCCGCCAAGCAGGGTCTCAACATCGAGTCGCTGCTCGAGGCGGTCGTCCTGACCGCCGACGCGTCTCTCGACCTGCGGGCGAACCCGGACATGGACGCGCAGGGTGTCGCCATCGAGGCGCACCTGGACCGCGGTCGCGGGCCTGTCGCCACGGTGCTCATCCAGCGCGGCACGCTGCGGGTCGGCGACTCGATCGTCGCCGGCGACGCCTACGGCCGCGTCCGGCGCATGGTCGACGAGCACGGCGAGGACGTCACCGAGGCGACCCCGTCGCGTCCGGTCCAGGTCATCGGCCTGACCAGCGTGTGTGGCGCCGGTGACACCCTGATGGTGGTCGAGGAGGATCGGACCGCACGGCAGATCGCCGACCGTCGTAACGCGCGCAAGCGCAACGCGATGGCCGCCCGTAGCCGTCGTCGGATCAGCCTCGAGGACCTGGATTCGCATCTCAAGGAGACGAGCCAGCTCAACCTCATCATCAAGGGCGACAACTCCGGTACGGTCGAGGCCCTCGAGGAGGCCCTCCTGGGGATCGAGATCGACGACGAGGTGCAGCTGCGCGTCATCGACCGCGGTGTCGGTGCCGTCACCGAGACCAACGTCAACCTGGCGGCCGCCTCCGACGCGGTGATCATCGGGTTCAACGTCCGGGCGGAGGGCAAGGCCACCGAGCTGGCCAACCGCGAGGGCGTGGACATCCGGTACTACTCGATCATCTACCAGGCGATCGACGAGATCGAGAGCGCGCTCAAGGGCATGCTCAAGCCGATCTACGAGGAGAAGAAGCTCGGCCAGGCGGAGATCCGCAACATGTTCCGCTCCTCCAAGGTGGGCAATATCGCGGGTTGCATGGTGCTCGACGGCATCATGCGGCGCAACGCCAAGGCCCGGCTCATCCGGGACGGCAAGGTCGTGGCGGAGGAGATGACCATCTCCTCGCTGCGTCGCGAGAAGGACGACGCGACCGAGGTCCGCGAGGGCTTCGAGTGTGGTCTGACGGTGACGTACTCCGACATCAAGATCGGTGACATCATCGAGACCTACGAGCTCGTCGAGAAGCCGCGCGACTGACGTCGCAGGGCACTGTCGTGGGGGCGGGATCCGTTGGAGACGGACCTGCCCCCGCGGCATGCTCGTCAACCCGTGGTCGCCGTGCGACCGCATCACGCCAAGGAGGATCCCCATGACCGGTAAGGGACGCGCGGGACGGCTCGGTAAGCGGATCGGCGAGATCGTCGCGACGGCCATCGAGCACGAGATCAAGGACCCGCGGCTGGAGTTCATCACGATCACCGATTCGCGGATCACCGCGGATCTGCGGGTGGCGACGCTGTACTACACGGTTCGTGGCGTGACCCTCGACGAGGAGCCGGACCACGAGGCCGCGGAGGCTGCGTTGACCGCCGCGCGGGGCCGCCTGCGCACGATGGTCGGCAAACAGACCGGGGTGAAGTTCACCCCGGAGTTGACCTTCGTGCCGGACTCCGTGCCGGACGCGGCGCGCCAGATGGAAGAACTGCTCGCCAAAGCCCGGGCGCAGGACGAACAGGTCCGGCGCGTGGCCGAGGGGGCCCGTCCGGCGGGCGACGAGGACCCGTACCGCAAGCCGGAGGAGGCGGACCGGCCGGAGGACGACGATCGGTGACCGAACCGGTGGACGCCGCCGGCGCGGCGGACGTGTTGGCCCGTCACCACGAGGTGACCGTGCTGTGCCACGTCCGCCCGGACGCGGATGCGCTCGGTAGCTCCTCCGGTCTCGCGCGGGCGTTGCGTGCGCGGGGCGTGACCGTCCACCACTCGTTCGATCCCGGCGTCGTCCCGGGGGCGATGGGGGCCATCCCGGGCACCGACCGGGTGGTCCCCCTCGCGCAGGTCCCCGCCCATCGGGGTCTCGTTGTGACGTTGGACTGCGCGAGCCCGGACCGGGTGGGCCGGTGGGGCAGGCTCGCCGACGCGGCATCGGAGGTCCTCGTCGTCGACCATCACCGGTCCAATCCCGGATTCGGTTCCCACATGCTGCTCGACCCGGACGCCGCGTCGACGGCGTCGCTCGTCCTGGACGTCCTCGACGCGGGCGGGTTCCCCGTGGACGCCGTGACGGCCACGAGCCTCTACGCAGGGCTCGTCACCGACACCGGATCCTTCCGTTGGGGCGGCGCGGACTCGCACGAGACCGCCCGACGACTGCTGGCCGCGGGCGCGGAGACCACCGAACTCACCCACGCCCTGCTCGACGCGCACTCGTTCGCCTGGCTTCGGGTGCTGGGCGGGCTGTTGAGGACGGTGCGTCTGGAAGCCGACGCGGTGGGCGGGCGCGGGTCGGTGTGGCTGGCCGTCCCGCACGAGGTGATCTCGGTAGCGGACGAGGACGACGTGGAATCCCTCGTCTCGCACCTCCGCGGCGTCCGGGAGGCCCGCGTGGCGGTTCTCCTCAAGGAGTACCTGCCCGGCGAGTGGGCCGTCTCCCTCCGCTCGCGACCCGGTGGCCCGGGTGCAGGCGTCGTGGACGCCGCGGACGTCGTGGACGTCTCGGCCATCGCGGCCGCGCTCGGGGGCGGCGGTCATCCGTCGGCCGCCGGCTGCACGATGCGCGGTGATGTGGAGACCATCAGCACGAGGCTCCGTGAACTCCTCGGCTGACGTGACGCACACCGGGCCCGATCCGGCCGTCGGGCTGGGAGCGATCGGACGCCGACTCTGGTCGATCGCCCTGCCGGTCCTGCCGGTGCTGTCCGCCGAGCCCGTCTATCTCCTGGTCGACGGGATCATCGTCGGTCGCCAGGGACCGGAGGACCTGGCCGCGCTCGGCGTGGGAGCCCTCGTCCTCCTGGTGCTGGGTACCCAGATGAACTTCCTGTCCTACGGGACCACCGCCCGATCAGCGCGGTTGCACGGGGCGGGCCGCCGCGGCGACGCCGTGGCCGAGGGGGTGCAGGCGACGTGGATCGCCGTCGCCGTCGGCGCGCTGGTGGTGGCCGTCGTACTGGCGTTGCGGGGGCCGATCACCCGGGTACTCGCCGCGGACGCGGACGTGGCCGCCCGCGCTGCCGAATGGCTCGGGGTGGCCGTGTGGGGCATCCCGTGCATCCTCGTGGCGTCAGCCGGCCACGGGTGGATGAGGGGCGTCCAGCGCCTGCGCACCCCGCTCGTGCTCGTCGGCGTGGGCATCGGCGTGTCGACCGCCGGGTGCGTGGTGTTGGTCCCTGGTCTGGGGCCGGCCCCGGCGCTGGGGTTGGTCGGGAGTGCGTGGGCGAATCTCGCGGGACAACTGCTCATGGCCGCCGGTTTCCTCGTCGCGCTCGTCCTCGAGCGCCCGGGGTCGCTGCGGCCACGGCGTGCCGTGATCGTCAGCCAGCTCCGCATGGGCGTGGACCTGATCATCCGTACCGCGTCGTTCCAGATCACCTTCGCCGTCGCCACCACCGCGGCAGCAGCCGCCGGGGTCGACTCGCTTGCGGCGCACCACCTCGCACAGCAATTGTGGGCGCTGTACTCGCTCGTGTTGGACTCGGTCGCGATCGCGGCCCAGTCGCTGGTCGGCGCCGCGCTCGGCGCGGGACTCGCCGCCCACTGCCGGGCGCTGGCACGTGCCGTGGTCGTGTGGTCACTGGGTCTGGGTGCTGCCCTCGCCCTGCTGACGGTCGTGTTCAGAGCTCCCCTGGCATCGCTGCTGTCCGGGGATCCCGGGGTGGCCGATCGCCTGGTCGTCGCCCTGATCGGGATGGCGGTGGTGGTGATCCCGGCCGCGGTGGTGTTCGGACTCGACGGCGTGCTGCTGGGGGCCGGTGACGCGGCGTACCTGCGCACCAGCACCGTGGTCGCGGCGCTGCTGGGTTTCCTGCCCGTGCTGCTCGTCACCCGGTACCTCGGGTGGGGGCTGCCGGGGATCTGGGTCGGGATGGGGGTGTTCGTCGGTCTCCGACTGATCGCCGTCGTGGCCCGGGTGCGCGGCGACCGGTGGATGGTGCTGGGAGCCCAGACGCCCGGCACACGGGCCCTGCAGGAGGTGGACGGATGACCGCCGGGGCGACGGGCGTGCAACCGACCCTGCGCGCGGTGTCCGACCTGCACGTGGGACACCGGGGCAACGCGGACGTCGTGGACGAGATCCACCCCGCGCACCCGGGGGACTGGCTCATCGTGGCCGGTGACGTGGCGGAGAAGGTCGACCACGTCGTGGACGCGCTCGAGCGACTGGCGGCGCGTTTCGAACGGGTGATCTGGGCGCCCGGCAACCACGAGTTGTGGATCGGACGCGACGATGCGGGGATCACGTCCACCACCAAGTACGACCGGCTGGTGGAGGCGTGCCGGGCCATCGGGGTCGACACCCCGGAGGACGACTACCCCCTGTGGACCGGACCGGGCGGGCCCGCGTGGGTGGTGCCGATGTTCCTGTTCTACGACTACAGCTGGACGCGGGTGGCGGGGCAGCCGCGGGCGGACGCCCTGGCCGGTGCGCGGGAGCGTCGCGTCGTGGCCTCGGACGAGTTCCTCATCGACCCCGCCCCCTACGGTGACGCGGTCGCCTGGTGTCGGGAGCGTCTCGTGGGTACGACGACGCGGCTGGCTCGCCTCGATCCCGCGCACCCGACGGTGCTCGTCAACCACTGGCCGCTGCTCCGGGACCCCACCCGGGTCCTGCGGCACCCGGACTTCGCGCTGTGGTGCGGGACAGATCAGACAGCAGACTGGCACCGCCGGTACCGCGCCACCGCGTGCGTCTACGGTCACCTGCACATCCCGCGGACCACGGTCCACGACGGCGTGCGCTTCGAGGAGGTCTCCCTGGGATACCCGAGGGAGTGGAACGGGCGTGGGCGGCCCGACCCGCTCACCCGTCAGATCCTCCCGGCGCCGGACGGTCCGCAGGTGCGGTGGGTCCGCGGCGACGGTGGGATGCCGAGGATCGCCCGGCCC
>NZ_JAALDT010000206.1:0-1848 GCF_014144995.1 Dietzia sp. DQ11-71
GCGATCGGGGTGAGGACGTCGAGCAGCATCTTCGCCGCCGCCGACTCCTCCGGGGATCCGGTCTTCTCGTCGTCGACCAGTCGCGCGCAGTACAGCCCCAGTGCGAGGGCGCCCTCCACGTACGATTTCTGGGCCAGCAGCATGCGGCGCACGTCCGCGTGGCCGGTGAGCATGACCTGCGGCGATGACGGGTCCGCCCCGACCTGCCGGCCCTGGGGACGGTTCCGGGCGTAGTCCAGCGACTTGAGGTACCCGGTGTAGCCGATGGCGGTCGCGCCGACGCCCACGCCGAGGCGGGCCTCGTTCATCATGGTGAACATCTTCTTGAGGCCGGTGTTCTCCTCTCCGACGAGGTACCCGATCGCGCCCGCCCGACCGCCGGGGGTGTGCATGCCCTGGCCCAGCGTGGGCATGGTGTTGACCGTGCCGCGGAAGCCCATCTTGTGGTTGAGGCCGGTGATGACGATGTCGTTGCGCTCGCCGATCGCGCCGTCGTCGGTGACCAGGAACTTCGGCACGACGAACAGGCTGATGCCGCGGGTGCCCGCCGGCGACCCGGGAACCTTCGCCAGCACCAGGTGCACGATGTTCTCGGCCATCTGGTGCTCGCCGCCGGAGATCCACATCTTCTGCCCGAACAGCCGGTAGGTGCCGTCGGGCTGCGGCTCGGCGCGGGTGGTGATGTCGGCGAGGTTGGACCCGGCCTGCGGCTCGGACAGGCACATCGTCCCCGTGAAGCGGCCCTCGATCATCGGCTTGACGTACCGCTCGATCTGCTCGTCGGAGCCGTGCTCGATGAGCAGGTTGGCGTTGCCGGTGGTGAGCAACGGGTAGGCCGCGGTGGAGATGTTCGCGGCGTAGAACCAGGCCATGCACGCCAGGTAGGCGGTGTAGGGCAGCTGCATGCCGCCGACCCGCTCGTCCATCGCCGCACCCACGAGGTCGGCCTCGGCGAACTTCGCCAGCGCCTCGCCGATCTCGGGGATGAGCTCCACGTCCTCGCCGACCAACCGGGGCTCGGTGAGGTCGGCTTTGCGGAAGTGGGGCGCGAAGTACTTCTCGGCGAGTTCGGCCGACAGGTCCACCACGGAGTCGATCGTCTCGCGCGAGTGCTCCGCGTACCGTTCCCGCTCGCACAGCTCGGAGACACGGAGCCAGTCGTGCAGGAGGAAGTCGAGGTCGGCGCGGGAGAGCAGGTGCGAGGGGGTCATGCCCCGCAGGGTACTAGCGCGCGGTACCAGCGCGCACGGCCCCGGTGCTCACGTGCCCGTCGCGCCCGTTCCCCCGGCCTCGGCACCCGACCCGCCCGTGGCCCGTGTCGCGGCCGCGAACTTCTGGCCCATGCCGAGCATGGTCCGGGCGTACGCGGCGGGGAGGAACCGCTTGGCACGGTAGGACTTGCGGGCGTCGGGGTCGGGGAGGATGAGGAACTGCTTGGCGTCCAGGCCCGTCATCACCTCGGAGGCGATCTCGTCGGCGCCCCGCTCGGAGCGGTCGATGAGCTTGCTCGCGAACCCGCTGGCGGCGGGGTCGGAGGCGTTGAGACTGGAGGCGAGGTTGGTGCGGAAGAAGGACGGGCACAGCACCGACACGTCCACGCCGAACGGCTCGAGCTCCCACCGCAGGCTCTCGGAGATCGCCACGACCGCCGCCTTGACCGCCGTGTAGGAGGACATGGTGGGCGGGTGGACGAGGCCGGCGAGAGAAGCGGTGTTGACGAGGTGACCGCTGCCCTGCGCCTTGAGCATCGGGACGAAGGTGCGGCATCCGCGCGCGACGCCGAGCAGGTTGATGTCGACGATCTGCCGCCAGTCGTCCTCGGTGAGCATCTCGATGCGGCCGCCCTGG
>NZ_JAALDT010000207.1:0-5392 GCF_014144995.1 Dietzia sp. DQ11-71
GGGGCGAAGGCCTGCTCGAGGGCCGGGTCGGCGTCGCTGCTGAGGAGCGGGCCGGGGTGCGCGGCGGCACCGACTCGGGACGGGTCGAATCCACCGGTGACACCGTCGGGTCGGGCGAACCGGGCGACTTCGTCCTCGCCCACGGCCGGCCGATGGATCGGGGCGGGTTCACGAAGCGGGCGGTCCGGTTCCCCGTCCCGCGCCGTGTGCCCGGGCGCGCCTGTGTCGTCCTCCACCCGGCCCACCCTAGTTGCCGCGTCGCCACAGCCGGCGAAGCAGTCTCGACCAACCGTGGGTCTCCTCGGACCCGGCCACCGGATCGGGGCCCGTCCGCGTGACCGGATCGGGTGCGTCCTCGAGTGACCGCAGCCGTTCGAGGAGTTCGCGGGGCATCTGGATGGGGCCGGATCCGCGCAGTGCGCGGCGTGCCTCACGCTGGTCCTCGACCTCCCGACGACAGTGCGGACACCGGGCCAGGTGGGCGTCGGCCCGGGACTGCCCCGAGGGCGGTAGCCGACCGTCGACATAGGCTGCGGCGGCTTCCGTGGAGAGGTGGTCGGTGGACAGGAAGCTCTCTCTGGCGCGGGGCGTGCCGGTCCTGTCGACCACTTTCCGCGCCGAGTCGAACGACAGCGTGAACTCGGGGCCGGGTCCGCGTTCGTGGAGGTGTCTGTCCACGCCCCTCCCCTTCTCCGGTCATCTCGTGGGCTCGTCCGAGTCCCCGTCGAGGGGTCAACGTCCGGCGTACCCGCAGGGTTCCCGCGCCGCCACCCGCTGTTCCCGGTACGGACGCGGGTTGTGCCGATCGCCGGAGGGATCAGTCGATGCGCTGGTGGGCGCCGGTGACCCCGGCCGCCTCGAGTTCCGCACGCAACGCGGCCCGTCCGCGGTGGATCCGGCTCCTGACGGTGCCCATCTTCACGCCCAGGATGCGTCCGACCTCCTCGTAGCTGAGGTCCTCGATGTCACTGAGGACCACGGCGGCGCGGAACTCCGGAGACAGGTTGGCCAGCGCGGTCTGCAGGACGGGGTCGAACGTCTCCTCCGAGATCACCTGCTCCGGGCTGCGTTCTCGACCGGGCACCCTTTCGGCGTCCTCGGGCAGCGCCTCGAAGCGGATGCGCCCGCGCCGGCGTGCGGAATCGAGGAACAGGTTGGTGACGATGCGGTGCATCCAGCCCTCGAAGGTCCCCGGCTTGTAGCGGTCCAGCGAGCGGAACACCCTGATGAACGCCTCCTGGGTGATGTCCTCGGCGTCGTGGGCGTTCCCGCAGAGGCGGTACGCCAGGCGGTAGACACGGTCACCGTGCTGCGCGACGAGCTCGTACCAGGACGGCATGTCCGTAGCCTCGCCGGTGGCGTCGAAACGAGCGGTCCCGGCCGCCTCGTCGAGGGCGACCGGTGCGATCGCCGTCCCGTGCACGGTTCGTGAGTACATGCGCTGCCGCCGCCTTCCGGCCCGGGCCTGTGGGAGCCCGCGCGGTGGTGGCCGCGCCCTCGTGGCGCGACGTGTGCCCACCCTCCCCTACGGGGCTGTCCTCACGGTATACGCGTACTGAGACAGCCCTGAGAGTCTGATACCGATCCGATCACCGCGCGTTGGTCACCGCTGCCTCCCCGGTCGGGGATACGCTGCTCAGGTGTCCGATTCCTCTGATGTCCCCGCCACCGATCGCTCCGGTCTCGACGGGATGGCGCAACGCAGCGCCGCCCTCGTCGACGACTCGCTCTACGCCTCCGCACGGGCCGAGGCCGAGGAACTCGGGGCCGCCTCGCCGGACGCCCTGACCGCGGACGCGATCCGCCTGGTGGCCCGCTTGAACGGCACCCGCGCCGCCGTGTGCATCACCCCCGCACCGGGAGTCCCCGCTCTGGCGATCCTCGCGGCGGCCGCGCCCGGCTCCGGAACCGTGGTCACCTGCATCACCGACGACCCGCATCACCTCGAGGCGGCGCGATCGGCCGTCCGCGGCGCGGGCCATCCGGCCTCCTCCGCCCGCTACATCGCCGCGCGGCCGCTCGAGGTGGCCGACAAACTCGCGGACGGCGCCTACGACCTCGTGGTCGCGGACGTCCCGGCGCATTCGGTGCCGCGCGTGATCTCCCGATCCCACCAGCTGTTGCGCGCCGGCGGCGCGCTGGTCCTGATGGGCGAGCACGCCCCGCTGCCCGAGGACGCGGAGCTCCCCGAGCGCGCGCACGTCACGGTGCTCCCCGTGGGGACCGGCCTGACCGTGGTCACCCTCTGAGCGGTCCTCCCCTCCCGAGGGTTCACCCCCCGGGGCGCGAGGTCAGCCCTGCAGTGAGGTGGTGGTGTTCTTGGCGACGCTCACCACGCCGCCCGCGCTGACCGGGAACCGGCTGCGGTCGCGTTCGTGATCCACACCGATCAGGTCCCCGTCGCCGATGTGGCAGTTCTTGTCGACGATCGCCTTGCGGACCACGGCCCCGCGACCGATGCGGACGCCCGGCATGAGGACACTGCCCTCGACGACCGCCCCGTCCTCGACGATGACGTTGTTCGACAACACCGAGTTGCGCACGGTGGCGGCGGAGACGATCGTCCCCGAGCCGACCATGGACTCCTGGGACATGCCGCCGTTGACGAACTTCGCCGGCGGCAGGTTGTCCTGCTGGGTCCGGATGGGCCACAGGGAGTTGTAGAGGTTGAACACGGGGTGCACCGACACCAGGTCCATGTGCGCGTCGTAGAACGCGTCGATGGTGCCCACGTCGCGCCAGTACCCGGCATCACGCTCGGTCTCGCCGGGGACGTTGTTCAGGGCGAAGTCGTAGACGTAGGCCCGCTCCTGCTCGACGAGGGCCGGGATGATGTCGCCGCCCATGTCGTGGGTGGAGTCGGGCTTCTCCGCGTCCGCCTTGAGCGCCTCGATGAGGGCGTCGGTGGTGAAGATGTAGTTGCCCATGGAGGCGAAGGTCGCGTCCGGATCATCCGGCGTGCCCGGGGGGTCGGAGGGCTTCTCGACCCAGCCGCGGATCAGGTCGTCGTCGCCGGCGTCGATGCAGCCGAACGCGAACGCCTCGCTGCGCGGGACACGGATCCCCGCGACGGTCACGGTGGCGCCGGTGGAGATGTGGTGGTCCAGCATCTGCCTGGGGTCCATCCGGTACACGTGGTCCGCGCCGAACACGACGATGTGGTCCGGCTTCTCGTCGTAGACCAGGTTGAGCGACTGCAGGATCGCGTCGGCCGACCCGGTGTACCAGCGGGGGCCCAGACGTTGCTGGGCGGGGACCGGTGCGACGTACTCGCCGCCCATCCCGCGCATGTGCCACACCTGGGCGATGTGGCGGTCCAGCGAGTGGGACTTGTACTGGGTGAGGACGCAGATCTGCATGAACCCCGCGTTGACGAGGTTGCTGAGCACGAAGTCGATGAGACGGTAGGACCCCCCGAACGGCACCGCGGGTTTGGCCCGGTCCGCCGTGAGCGGGAAGAGTCGCTTGCCCTCGCCACCGGCGAGGACGATTGCTAGGACGTGCGGCTGATTCCTCACGCCCCCACCGTATCGACTCCGCCCTCACCCGGACCGGTCATCGTGGGGTTTGCCCCCGCCCAGTACCGAACCGTAACCCCGCGGTCGGGCGGTGTTCGCCGGGCACGCCTCGGGCGGGGGCCCGAGCGACTACCTTGGCCGGTGTGCGAGTAGCGATGATGACGAGGGAGTACCCGCCGGAGGTCTACGGCGGTGCCGGAGTGCACGTGACCGAACTGGTGGCCAACCTACGGCCGCTGTGCGAGGTGGACGTGCTGTGCATGGGGGCCGACCGCGACACCGCCCGCGCTTTCCGACCGGATCCCGAGTTGGGCGCGGACGCCAACCCCGCGATCCAGACTCTCTCCGCCGGGTTGCGCATGAGCGTCGCGGCCGAGGGCGCGGACCTCGTCCACTCCCACACCTGGTACACGGGGCTCGCCGGGCACCTCGCGGGGCAGCTCTACGGCATCCCGCACGTCGTATCCGCGCATTCACTGGAACCCAGCCGGCCGTGGAAGGCCGAGCAGCTCGGCGGTGGATACCGGGTCTCGTCGTGGTCGGAGCGCACCGCCTTCGCGGGAGCCGACGCGGTGGTCGCGGTGAGCGCCCGGATGAAGGACGAGATCCTGCGCGTCTACCCCGAGATCGACCCGGACCGCATCCACGTGATCCTCAACGGCATCGACACCTCCGTGTGGTCACCCGTCGAGACCTTCGCCGGCGAGGGTTCGGTCCTGCGCCGGAACGGGGTGGACCCGGACCGGCCGATCGTGGCGTTCGTCGGACGGATCACCCGGCAGAAGGGCGTGCCCCACCTGGTGCGCGCCGCCCGGGACTTCCACCCTGACGCCCAGCTGGTGCTGTGCGCCGGCGCCCCGGACACCCCCGAGATCGCCGCCGAGATGGAGTCGCTGGTGGCGGAGCTGCAGTCCACCCGCGACGGTGTGTTCTGGCTGCGCGACATGCTGCCGCGCGAGGAGGTCATCGAGATCCTCTCCGCCGCGACGGTCTTCGCCTGCCCGTCGGTCTACGAGCCACTGGGCATCGTCAACCTGGAGGCGATGGCGTGCGACACGGCGGTCGTGGCGTCCGATGTCGGCGGGATCCCCGAGGTGGTCGTCGACGGCGAGACGGGCACCCTCGTCCACTACGACGCATCCGCGACCGACGCATTCGAGGCCGGGCTCGCGGCTGCCGTCAACGACCTGGTGGCGGACCCGGGCAAGGCCGCCCGGATGGGGCTGGCGGGCAAGGAGCGGGCCCGTACCCGGTTCTCGTGGGAGGCGATCGCCGAGCAGACCCATCGGATGTACGCCTCACTGCTGTAGAGGCTCCCCCGGCCGTGGAGGCGGCCTCCCGGCCGGCAGCGCCCGGTAGGTGTGCACCTCGACGTGTATCCGGACCGGGCGGTCCTGCGGGCCCAACCGGGCCTCGAGCCCGGACCTGTCGAGGTGAACGCCGCTCGGCCCCATGAGCGCCAGGTCCACGGCCACCGGGGCGGGGACCTCGGTGAGCACGTCGACGGTACGCACCTCGCCGGGGCGGAAGTGGTCGGCGAGGTCCGCGTCCAGGCGGTCCGACTTGTCCGGGGCCGGCTCCAGCATGCCGCCGGCCGAACGCAGCGGCTCGAGATGGCCCGGCCCGGGAACGGCGACGACCAACGTGCCACCCGGCCGGAGCACCCGGGCGAACTCCGCCGGGTTCCTCGGGGCGAAGACCACCTGCACCAGATCGACGCAGTCGTCCGCGAGCGGGAGTCCGTCCCAGGTGTCCGCGACCAGGGCCGCGACGTCATCGTGGACCCTGGCGAGTCGGCGCGCCGCCGCGGTGGAGATCTCCGTGCCGATCCCGAGCGCGCCGGCCGGTCGCCCGGCCCCCGCCAGCGCGTCGAC
>NZ_JAALDT010000208.1:0-1060 GCF_014144995.1 Dietzia sp. DQ11-71
GACGACGACGAGGGCCGCCGCAGCGAGTCGAACCCGCGCGCGCGGGCGATGCCGACGTTGCGGGCGCTCGTCCGCACGATCCGGGCCCGGCCCCGCGCGATCTCCTCGGTGGCATCGCGGCAGGAGTCCAGCACGACCGTCACGGTCACCGGGACCGGGGTGGCGGCGATGCAGTCTTCGAGCGCGTCGAGGCAGCCCGCCAGCAGGTCCTGCTCATCGTGGGCGGGGATCACGACGTCGACCCCGGTGTACTCCACGGCCGGTCAGAGGTTGGCGAAGAAGTCGGCCCAGTAGAAGTCCCAGAACGCCCACAGGATGACCCCGGCCACCGCGAGGTACCAGACCACCACGGGCACCAGGTGCCACCGCTGCAGTGCGCGCACCCACCGAGCCCGGGTGAGCTTGGCCAGCACGTGCAGCAGCGTGTACCAGAACATGGGGATGGTGGCCGCCCACACGACCATGCACCACGGGCACAGGACCTGGATCTGGAAGATCGACTGGTAGGCCAACCAGTGGACGAATCCGGCGGCGAACGTCAGCCCGAGCAGCGCGCCCACCCAGTACCAGCGCGGGAACCGCACCCCCGTGGCGGCGGCGACGCCGATCGCGATCACGATGCCGAAACCGATCAGCCCGATGAACGGGTTGGGGAACCCGAACGCCGCCCCCTGCTCGGAGTTGATGACGCTCTTGCAGCTCATGAGGATGGAGAAGTTGCACGCCGGCGTGTAGTCCGGGTTCTCCAGCAGCCGGATCTTGTCCAGGCTGAGCTGGAACGACGCGACCAGCGCGAGGGCCGAGCCGAGTGCCAGGAGCACGCCGATCCACCGGTCGGTGAACACGCGCGCGCCGATCGTGTCGTGGGCGGCGTCGTCGGCGGTGGCCGCGGCGGGGGATATCGTCACCGGGCCGGCGGGGGCGCCCTGGGTGTCGCCGTGCCCGGGGTCGACGGGTCGGGGGTCGACGTGCTCGGCGTCTGTGGTCTCGCGCATACGCACAGGCTACCGGGGCGGGTGCGCGGTTAGAGTGGTGGATCTGCGGCCCTTCAGGTGTGCGT
>NZ_JAALDT010000209.1:0-2469 GCF_014144995.1 Dietzia sp. DQ11-71
GACGAGCGCCTCGCGACTGACGCGCCCGGTGACGACGACGACGGCACCGGCGGCGAGCGCCCGCGAGATGCCGAACGCGCCGTGACGCACCGTCGCGACGTCGACCTGACCGAGACCCAGACCGGCCGCCCTGTCCGTCACGTCCCCGGAGTCGACGCTGGCCACAGCGAGCTCGACCCCCGACTCGCGGGCCAGCTCACGCAGCGCGGATGCGAGCCCCTCCGGGTCCAGAGCGCCGGCGTTGGTGACGATCCGCACTCCCCCGGCTTCGAGCCGCTCGAGACACTCGCCGATCTGGACCAGCGCCGCCGCCTCGTAACCGGGGCCGCCCGTCGCGCGCTGCCCGGCGAGTTCGAGCATCGCCTCGTCCGAGAGCATGTCGAGCGCGAGGACGTCCAGGGTCGCGGCCGTGAGGAACTCGGCCGTCGCCGTGGCGCGATCGGCCCGCGACGCCGAGACGTTGCCGATGCGCAGGGGACTTCGGGTACTCGTCATCGATCCTCGGACTCCTTGTCGATCAGCGGTGGGCGCCTACCCCAGCATGCTCCCCGTGGCGGCGAGGCGGGCGTGGAACGAGAAGGCGTCCTCGAGGATATGCGGCGTGTTGCCCGCGTCGGGACGGGCCTCGGCCCGATCGAGGTACTCGTGCAGGAGGGGCCGGAAGGCCGGGTCGGCGCACCGGTCCACGATGAGTCGCGACCGCTTGCGTGGGCTCAGCGCCCGCAGGTCGGCGAGACCGTGCTCGGTGACGATCACCTGGACGTCATGCTCCGTGTGGTCGACGTGCGGGACCATCGGGACGATCGCCGACACGGCCCCGTTCTTGGCCGTGGACGGGCTCAGGAACATCGACACGTACCCGTTGCGGGTGAAGTCGCCGGACCCGCCGATTCCGTTCATGATCCGGGTCCCGCCCACATGGGTGGAGTTGACGTTGCCGTAGACGTCGGCCTCGAGCATGCCGTTCATCCCGACGATCCCCAGTCGCCGGACGATCTCCGGGTGGTTGCTGATCTCCTGCGGCCGCAGCGTGATGTGGTCGCGGTACAGCTCGAAGTTGTCCACCAACTCGGTCAGCCCGTCCTCGGACAGGGCCAACGCGGTCGCCGAGGCGTGGGCGACCGTGCCCTGCCGGATGAGCTGGAGCATCGAGTCCTGGATGACCTCCGAGTAGCAGGTCAGATCGGAGAACGACCCCGCCGCCAGCCCGGCGAGGACGGCGTTGGCCACGTTGCCGATCCCCGCCTGCAGCGGGAGGAGACTGCCCGCCGGCATCCGGCCGCCGGCGACCTCGTGGTGGAAGAACTCCAGGACGTGGCCGGCGATGGCCTCGCTCACCGCGTCCGGCTTGGTCAGGGCGCTCGCGGAGTCCCGCTGGTCGGTGGGCACCACGGCGACGACCTTGGCCGGGTCCACCTCGAGCAGCGGCTGGCCGATCCGGTCGTCGGCCCGCGACAGCATGATCGGCCTGCGCTGCGGCGGGAGCGCGGTGCCGTAGTAGATGTCGTGCATGCCCTCGACGCCGTCCGGGATCCACGAGTTCACCTCGAGGATCACCTTGTCCGCCACGTCGAGCCAGGTCTTGTTGTTGCCCACCGACATCGCGGAGACGAGCTTGCCGTCCTCGGTGATCGCGGCCACCTCCACCACCGCGACGTCCACGTCACCGTAGTGGCCCTGCCACACCTGCTGGGCCACGTGCGAGAGATGGACGTCCACGTAGTCCATCTCGCCCGAGTTGATCTTGCCGCGGGCCGTGGGCTCGCTCTGATACGGCATCCGCAGCGCGATCCCGTCGACCTCGGCGAGCATCGCCTCGGCCTCGCTGGCCACCGATGCACCGGTGAGCAGGTTGACGGAGAGCCTGCCACCTGCCGCCCGTACCGAACGGATGCGCTCGGCCAGGGCCGGCGCGAAGGCCTTGGGCGTGCCCGCGCTAGCGAACCCGCTGATCGCCACCGTGTCACCATCGGCGATCTGATCCACAGCGGAGGCCGCGTCGGTGACCAGTCCCCGGAAGTGGGGATGGCGGATGCGTGAGGGGTCGTACGCGGTGCCCCGCTGCTGGACGGAGGTGCTCATACGCGGAGCCTATCGCCGGGTCGTCCGGGACCCCGACTCGCGATCCGGGCCCCACCCCCGGCCGGAGTGGGCGCCCTCAGGCCAGGGTGCCGGACACGACCCGATCGGCATCCAACCGGACCGCCTCGAACCCGATCTCCCCTGCCGTGGTGCCCTCCGCGGGCCAGGGCGAGACGCCCCGGTCCCCCCGCTCCACCAGGACCAGCACCTCCCCGCCGTCGGGGCCGGATGCCCACACGAGGAGATGCGTGGGGCGAACGCCGTCGGAGCGGACCACGGTCCTGCCCTCGAGCAGCACCCGGCGCCCGCCCCCGCACCCTCTGGCGACCCGCTCCACTGTGGGCGGGCCGCCCGGGTCGTCGCCCCCGGCCACCGCCAACACCGCTC
>NZ_JAALDT010000020.1:0-10254 GCF_014144995.1 Dietzia sp. DQ11-71
GGCGACCGACTGCGCCCAGCCGCGCCGCCGGACGTCGGCGAGCTGGCGCTCGGTGTACGTGGCGTCGGCGAGCAGGGTGCGCTGGGTGGCGGGGTCGGCCCACGCCGCCAACACCTTCGCGCCCGAGCCCCGTGTCATGGGCAGGATCGCCCCGACGGGCACCGTGTCCCGCAGTCCCGTCGGTGGTTCCGCGGAGGCCACACAGATCCGGCGGTCACCGTCGCGCCGGTACACCTGCACGCTCTCCTCGGTCACCTCGCGCAGGCGGGGCAGCACGGAGGACGCGGCCTCGGCCAGGGAGTCCGACACGTGCGCGGCGAGCTTGGCCAGACCGGGCCCCAGGCTCCACACCCCGGCGTCGTCACGGGAGAGGAGTTGGTGGATCTCGAGCCCCACCGCGAGCCGGTGGGCGGTCGCGCGAGGCAGGCCCGTCCGCTCGCAGAGGTCGGCCAGGACGCACGGTTGCTCGGCCACGGCGTGGAGCACCGTCATCGCTTTGTCGAGGACCCCGATCCCGCTATACTGTCTCACAGTTCGACTATATCGTCCTACATGGTGAGAATCCATCGGATCCCATCAGGACGTGGAGTGGAGGCGTGATGAACGAGACCGTGTCCGGCGGCACGCGACCGCGGACCCTGGCCGAGAAGGTCTGGGACGACCACGTGGTGGTCGAGGGCGAGGGCGAGGGCGGATCCCGGGGGCCCGACCTGCTGTTCATCGATCTCCACCTCGTCCACGAGGTCACCAGCCCTCAGGCCTTCGACGGTCTCCGCCTGGCCGGACGCCGGCTCCGCCGCCCGGACCTGACCCTGGCGACCGAGGACCACAACGTCCCGACCGACATCGTCGGCGGCGCGGTCAACCTCATCGCCGACCAGACCTCGCGGATCCAGATCGAGACGCTGCGTTCCAACTGCGAGGAGTTCGGTGTCCGGCTGTACCCGATGGGCGACCTCGAGCAGGGGATCGTCCACGTCGTGGGTCCGCAACTCGGCCTGACCCAGCCGGGCATGACCGTGGTATGCGGTGACTCGCACACCTCGACGCACGGGGCGTTCGGTTCCATCGCGATGGGCATCGGCACCTCCGAGGTCGAGCACGTCATGGCCACCCAGACGCTGGCCCTGCGCCCGTTCAAGACCATGGCCGTCACCGTCACCGGCGAGCTGCAGCCCGGCGTCACCGCCAAGGACCTCATCTTGGCCGTCATCGCCCAGATCGGCACCGGCGGCGGGCAGGGCTACATCATCGAGTACCGCGGCGAGGCCATCGAGAAGCTGTCGATGGAGGCGCGGATGACCATCTGCAACATGAGCATCGAGGCCGGTGCCAGGGCCGGCATGGTCGCCCCGGACCAGATCACCTACGACTACCTGCGCGGTCGCCCGCACGCGCCCGCGGGTGACGAGTGGGACGAGGCCGTGCGGTACTGGGACGGGCTCCGGACCGACGAGGACGCGGTGTTCGACACCGAGGTCGTCATCGACGGTGCCGCCCTCACCCCCTTCGTCACGTGGGGCACCAACCCCGGCCAGGGCGTGCCCCTGGGTGCGGCCGTCCCCGACCCCGAGTCGTTCACGGACGAGAGCGCGCGCATCGCCGCCGAGAGCGCACTGGAGTACATGGACCTCGAGGCCGGCACCCCCATGCGGGACGTGCCGGTGGACGTCGTGTTCGTCGGCTCGTGCACCAACGGCCGCATCGAGGACCTGCGCGCCGTCGCCGAGGTCGTCGACGGTCACACGGTGGCCGACGGGGTCCGGATGCTCATCGTGCCGGGCTCGATGCGCGTGCGCGAACAGGCCGAGGCGGAGGGCCTGGACAAGGTCTTCACCGCCTTCGGCGCCGAATGGCGCCAACCCGGCTGCTCCATGTGCCTGGGCATGAACCCGGACTCGTTGCTGCCGGGCCAGCGGTGCGCGTCCACATCGAACCGCAATTTCGAGGGCCGCCAGGGCAAGGGGGCCCGCACCCATCTGGTCAGTCCGTCGGTCGCCGCGGCCACCGCGGTGCTCGGACACTTCGCCTCACCCGTCGACCTCGAGCCCGCGAAGGGGGCCTGACACCTCATGGAGCCGATCACCACCCACACCGGCATCGGCGCCCCGCTGCGCCGCTCCAACGTGGACACCGACCAGATCATCCCGGCCGAGTACCTCAAGCGCGTCACGCGCACCGGCTTCGAGGACGGACTCTTCTCCTCCTGGCGGGCGAAGGAGCCCGACTTCGTCCTCAACCGGGCGCCCTACGACCGCGCCTCCGTCCTGGTCGCCGGACCGGACTTCGGAACCGGGTCCTCGCGCGAGCACGCAGTGTGGGCCCTGATGGATTTCGGGTTCCGTGTGGTCATCTCCTCGCGGTTCGCCGACATCTTCCGCGGTAACTCGGGGAAGTCCGGTCTCGTGGCCGCCCAGGTCGAGCAGGAGAACGTCGAACTCCTGTGGAAGGTCATGGACGAGCGACCGGGTATCGAGCTGACCGTCGACCTGGGGTCGCGCACCGTCACGGCCGGTGACGTCACGGTACCGTTCGACATCGACGACAACACCCGGTGGCGTCTCATGGAGGGGCTCGACGACATCGGCCTCACGCTGCGCGAAGCCCACCGGATCGAGGAGTTCGAGAGTCGGCGGCCCGCGTTCAAGCCGGTCACGACCCCGCGCTGATCGTGGGATAAGAAGTCGTTTCGGAGCAACCTCCGAAACACCCCCGTGTGGCGAAACCATGTGAGTATGCTTATGTCTAGTTCGGCGCGGACAGGTACCGCGCCCGCATACCTCACCCGAAGGGGGATCCCCACGTGAACAAAGCCGACCTGATCGCCGAACTGGCGGACCGGATGGGCGGAGATCACCAACTCGCCACCGAGGCACTGGAGAACACTCTCGACATCATCGTCCGGACCGTCGCGTCCGGGGAATCCATCACCATCATGGGTTTCGGCATCTTCGAGAAGAAATCCCGTGCGGCCCGGGTCGCCCGTAACCCCCATACCGGCGAGTCGATCCCGGTACCGCCGACCCACTCACCGGTGTTCCGGCCGGGCCAGTACTTCAAGTCCGTCATCCAGGGCACCGAGTCGCTCCCCGAGGACCGGCTCGCCGCGAAGCGCTCCAGCTCCCACCAGTCGTTCGGGGGCCTGCGCAAGAATGGTGTGAACCACCGCGAGAAGGTCAGCTGACCGACCGGCCCGCTACCGCAGCTCAGAACAGCGGTAGCGGGCTGGGGTAGTAGTCGGCGTAGGTCGGCCGCGTGCCGTCGAACCCCAGGGCCCACACGCCGGCCTTCTTGGTGGCGGCCTCGCCGACGTCGATGTCGGTCGAGCCCGCCAGGTCCCGGATCATCCCGGGGATGGCGGTTCCCTGCGAGGACACCACGGCGACGCCGTCGCCCGGGGCGATCGCGGCCAGCCGGGCCACGGCGGCTGCCGGGTCGTCGAGGTACGCCTCGTCGCTCAGCGCCGGTTCGATCGCGATCCCCACCCCGAGCTCGTCCGCCAGTGGCGCGAGTGTCTGTTCGCACCGGACCCTGGGCGCGCTGTACAACCGGGTCACGCCGAACGCCCGGAGCATCGGCACGAGCATCTCGGCCTGCGCCCGTCCGGACTTGTCGAGGGGGCGCAGGTCGTCGTTCCCGCTCCACTGGCTCCTGCTGCCGGCCTTGGCGTGCCGGACGACGAGCAGGGTCTTTCCCTCGGGCGGGGCCGCGCAGAAGCGGGTGAGGATCTTACGGTCCAACGGGTAGGAGACCAGATCCTTGGCCTGCTCCACCGGGAGCCACCGGATCTCGTCGACCTCCGAGTTCGGCTCGAAGGTCCCCTCGCGGGCCATCGCCGACCAGTACGTGACCTCCTTGCGGGTGTTCTCCTTGAGGGGGTAGCCGGTGGTGCCGATGCGGGACTGCAGGACGGCGGTGAATCCCGTCTCCTCGGCGATCTCCCGGACAGCGGTGACCGGCAACGATTCGCCCGCGTCGACCTTGCCCTTGGGCAGGGACCAGTCGTCGTAGCGCGGGCGGTGGACCACCGCACACAGGCGCGAGTCGCCGTCCGTGCGGTACAGGACCGCACCCGCCGCCGGCACCACCCGGACCGTGGCCTTCTTGCTCATCGGTCCCGGAATCCCGCGTGCAGTGAGGCCGACCGCTCCTGATGGTCGACCGACTCGGCCCAGTCCTCCGGGGCGGGCATACGGGCCCAGCTGGCGTCGTGCCGGAGATGGAAGCTGCGCGTGGCCGGATCGAGGGCCGAGTCGAAGATGCGGTGGATCTGGGCCTTGAGCCGGGGATCGGTGACGGTGACCATCACCTCTACGCGGCGGTCCAGATTGCGGTGCATCATGTCCGCACTGCCGATGAGGGCCTCGTCGGCGCCCCGGAAGTGCAGGATCCGGGAGTGCTCGAGGAAGCGCCCGAGAATCGAGCGGACGTGGATGTTCTCGCTCAGGCCGGGGACGCCCGCCCGGAGGGAACAGATGCCACGGACCACGATGTCGACCGGAACCCCGGCCTGGGATGCGCGGTACAGGGCATCGATTACCTGCTCGTCGACCAGGGCGTTCGCCTTGAGCCGGATACCGGCCTCGCGTCCCTCGGCGGCCAGCTCGATCTCGCGGTCGATCCGCTCGATGATCCCCGTCCGGATGCCCTCCGGCGCCACGAGGAGGCGGCGGTACTTGCTCACGTTGGAGAACCCGGTCAGGTGGTTGAACAGATCCGTCAGGTCCGACACGACGTCCTCGTCGGCGGTGAACAGGCCGACGTCCTCGTACAGGCGCGCCGTCTTGGGGTTGTAGTTGCCGGTACCGATGTGTGCGTAGCGCTGGAGCCGGTCGCCCTCCTTGCGCACCACGAGGCAGGTCTTGCAGTGGGTCTTCAGGCCCAGGAGGCCGTACACGACGTGGACCCCGGCCTGCTCGAGTTCGCGGGCCCACCGGATGTTGTTCTGCTCGTCGAAACGGGCCTTGATCTCCACCAGCGCGACGACCTGTTTGCCGGCCGCGGCGGCATCGACCAGCGCGTTGACGATGGGAGAGTCGCCGGAGGTCCGGTACAGGGTCTGTTTGATCGCCAGGACGTCGTCGTCGGCAGCGGCCTGCTCGATGAACCGCTGGACCGTGGTGGCGAACGACTCGTAGGGGTGCTCGACGAGGACGTCGCCCTCCTGGAGGGAGGCGAAGATGTTGCGGGCCGTCTCCCTCTCACCGAACGCCGGGGGAGTGGCCGGCACCATGGGCGGGTCCTTGAGATCCGGCAGGTCCAGGCCGTGGATCTGCCAGAGCCCCGTGAGGTCCAGCAGGCCCGAGAACCGGATGACGTCGGCCGAGTCCACGTCGAGCTCACGCTGCAGGATGCGGAGCATCCGCGGGGTGGTGTCCTCCGCTATCTCCAGCCGCACGGCCGATCCGAAGCGCCGGCGGGCGAGTTCGCGCTCGAGTGCCTGCAGCAGGTCCTCGTCGCGGTCCTCCTCGACCTCCATGTCCGCGTTGCGGGTCACCCGGAACACGTGGTGCTCGACGACCTCCATGCCCTGGAACAGATCCTGGAGGTGCGCGGCGATGATGTCCTCGGCGGGGACGAACGCGTACTCGTCCGGACCGCCGCGGTCGACCCGGACGAAGCGCGGGACGTTGTGCGGGATCTTCACCCGGGCGAAGTGCTCCTGGCCCGAGTCCAGGTCGCGGATGATCACCGCGAGGTTCAGGCTCAGCCCGGAGATGTACGGGAACGGGTGGGCGGGATCCACAGCGAGGGGCGTGAGGACGGGGAAGATCGAGTTACGGAACAGCTCCGCGAGGGTGAAACGTTCCTCGGCCGTGAGGTCGGCCCAGGGCAGGATTCGGATCCCGTGCTCCTCCAGCGCCGGCCGGATCTCGTCCTCGAACAGGCGGGTCTGTTCGTCGCACAGTTCCCGCGTCCGTCGGCTGATGCGGCCCAGCTGTTCGGCGGGGGTCTGGCCGTCCGCGGAGCGTACGGACAATCCCGTCTTGTCGCGGCGCTGGAGACCGGCCACGCGGACCATGTAGAACTCGTCGAGGTTCGAGGCGAAGATCGCGAGGAACTTGGCTCTCTCCAGCAGCGGGAGGTCCTTCTCCCCGGCGAGTGCGAGGACCCGGGCGTTGAAGTCGAGCCAGCTCAGTTCGCGGTTGAGGTAGCGGTCGCGGGGCCGGGGCAATCCCTGGAGGGCGGTCGGTTCGGCGGTCACGGGACCATTGTGGCCGATACCCCGGTCGCGTGGGCGAGGAGGCGGACGGAGGGGTCACGGAGGGCCCCGGCGGTGGCGGGACCGACGGACCGCCCCGGCAACCTCGCGAGATCCTCCGGGACGTCGACATCCCGGGCGGCGGCGGCCAGATCGCCCACCGCCGCGATCTGTACCGCGCCGCCCTCGTCGCGGTACCGGGCGGCCGAATCGACACCGAACCGGCAGACACGGGGACCGGGCGCGCCGGTCCAGAACGCCATCGTGGTCCCGGCTCCGCGGTGGTCCGTGACCGTGGCGTGCGGGTGCCGGCCGGCGATGTCCAGGATCCGCGCGAGGTGCTCGGGTCGCAGTTCCGGGAGATCCGCCGCGACCACTCCGACCGGACCCGGGACGTCGGCGAGTGCGTTGTCCAGGGCGAAATTGAGGGGGTCACCGTGGCGGGGGTCCGTACGGGCGGGTTCGTCGACGAACTCCGCCCCCGCCCCCGAGGCCAGTTCCTCCACACGGGGGTCGGCGGAGACGACGCGAACGCGGGCGACTCCCGGGGTCTCCCGGCAGGCGGCCAGGACGTCCACGGCCATCGCCACCACGAGAGCCCGCCTGCCGTCCGCGGTGAGTGCGGGCACCAACCGGCTCTTGGCGCGCTCGAGCGCCTTGACGGGGACGACGATCGTCCACCCGTCAGCCGTCGACCCGCCGTGCCCCGCTGTGCTCATCGCCCGCCATCCTGCCAGCCGGGCCTCACGAGCGTCCTCCGCCGGGTAGCGTTTGACCACGATCCGCCTGAGGGTGGCGGTCGGGAGCAGGTCGACGGTCGGGAGGCGATGATGGCGCGGATCGCGGTGATGGGTGCGGGGTCCTGGGGGACCGCGGTCGGCAAGGTTCTCGCCGACGCCGGATCCGAGGTCGTGATGTGGGCCCGTCGGGACGAGGTGGCAGCCGGGATCAACGACGCGCACTGCAACTCCAAATACCTCCCCGGCATCGTGCTGCCGGCGACGGTCACCGCGTCGACCGACCCGGCGCGGGTCCTGGCCGGCGCCGAGGAGGTCGTGCTGGGGGTCCCGTCCCAGAGTCTGCGGGGCAACCTCGAGCACTGGGTCGACCACCTCGAGCCGGAGGCCGGGGTGATCTCGCTGGCCAAGGGCATCGAGACAGGGACCCTGATGCGCATCAGCGAGGTCGTCGCGGAGGTCACCGGGCTCGACGATCGCCGGATCGCCGCGCTGTCCGGCCCCAACCTCGCGAGGGAGATCGCGGAGGGGCAGCCCGCGGCGACCGTGATCGCCTGCACGGACGACGAGCGCGCGGCCCGGCTCCAGGACGCCTTCTCCACGCCCTACTTCCGCCCGTACACCAACACCGACGTCGTGGGCTGCGAGATCGGTGGCGCCACCAAGAACGTCATCGCCCTCGTGTGCGGCATCGCCACCGGGATGGGGCTGGGCGACAACACCATGGCCACCCTCGTCACCCGAGGGCTGGCCGAGACCACCAGGCTCGGCGTGGCGCTGGGCGCCAACCAGATGACCTTCGCGGGGCTGGCGGGCCTCGGGGACCTCGTGGCGACCTGCACCTCGCCCCTGTCCCGCAACCGGACCTTCGGCGAGCGTCTGGGCAGGGGAGAGACCCTGGAACAGGCCCAGCAGGCCACCAACGGTCAGGTCGCCGAGGGGGTCAAGTCGTGCACGTCGATCCGCGAGCTGTCCCGTAGGGTCGGGGTGGAGATGCCGCTGACGGAGGCGATCCACGAGATCTGTCACGAGGGGGGCGACGCCGTCGAGGTGGCGGTGCGCCTCATGAGGCGGAGCACCAAGCCCGAGTAGCCTCGGCCCGGTGAATCGCATCACCGTTGCCGTCCTCTACGGCGGTCGCAGCTCGGAGCACTCCGTGAGCTGCGTCTCCGCCGGCGCCGTCATGTCGCACCTCGACCCCACGATCTATGAGGTCATCCCCGTCGGGATCACCGAATCCGGGACGTGGACGCTCGGCCCGGAGGACGTGTCCGACCTGCGGATCGTCGATCGCAGCATGCCGGTCGTCGACCCGCACCGCCCCGGGGTCGCACTGGGGCTGTCCACCGACGACCGCGGGGTGCTGCGGTTCTCGGGCGGTGACCGGGCCGGGGAGGAACTCGCTCGGGTGGACGTCGTCTTCCCCGTCATGCACGGCACCCACGCGGAGGACGGGACCGTCCAGGGTTTGCTCGAACTCTCGGGCATCCCCTATGTCGGCCCGGGCGTGTTCGCCAGTGCCGCCGGCATGGACAAGGAGTTCACCAAGGTCGTCCTCGGCGCAGCGGGCCTGCCGATCGGTCAGCAGGTCGTGCTCCGGCCGGGCACCGCGACGCTCCCGGCGTCGGACCTCGACCGCCTGGGGCTTCCCTTGTTCGTCAAGCCGGCCCGCGGCGGCTCGTCCATCGGCATCACCAAGGTGTCGCGGGCGGAGGAACTCGATGCGGCGATCACCGAGGCGCGACGCTTCGACCCGAAGGTGATCGTCGAGGCCGCGATCGTCGGACGCGAGGTCGAGTGCGGGGTCCTCGAGTACCCCGATGGCCGGGTGGAGGCGAGTCTGCCCGCCGAACTGCACATCCCCGGCGAGCCCACCGGCGGGGAGGGCGGGACCGAGGGGGACGCCTTCTACGATTTCGACACCAAGTACCTCGACGACGTGACCACCTTCGACCTGCCCGCCGAACTGTCGGACGAGGAGACCGGGCGACTGCGCGCACTGGCGGTGGAGGCGTTCCACGCGTTGGACGCCCGGGGGCTGAGTCGGGTGGACTTCTTCGTCACCGCCGACGGGCCGGTGATCAACGAGGTCAACACCATTCCCGGGTTCACCCCGATCTCCATGTACCCGCAGATGTGGGCGGCGACGGGCGTGGACTACCCGACCCTGCTCGACACCCTGGTGCGGACCGCGCTCGCCCGCGGCTGAGACGGCCGCACCCCGGCCCCGTCGGCCGGGTCAGCCGATCGGTGCGGGGTCCGGCTCGACAGCCTCGAGGCTCGCGGTGAGCGCGTCGGAGAGGTCCTGGATCGGGCCGGTTCCACTGCCGTCGGGCAGTGTCACCGCGACGAACTGCGGACGGTCGACGGCGACCCAGGTCGACGCGGTGACCGCCGGGTCCGGATCGGGCTCGTTGAACCACTGGACGCCGTTGACCTCCTGCAGGCCCACCCCCACCGTGAAGGTCGGCGGAGCCGGCAGTCCACAGCGGACGATCACCGGTTCGGCATCGGGCATCCGGTATGCCGCCGTCCCCTCCGGCGCCGGTTCGGCCAGAGCGACGCGGCCGGCCTCCCCGAGGGACTCCGGGAGCGACTCGATCAGTGCGGCGCACTCCTCGGACCCGGCTCCGGGCGAGGGGATGGGCACCGCGGCCACCGGCTCGCTCGCGGCCGCCTCCGTGGCCTCCTCACCCACCGAGCGGAACAGCACCAACACGACGGCGAGCATGACCAGCGGGACGACCACCGCGAGGACCACCACGATGGTCGACACGGGGACCGCCCGCGCACCCGGGGTACCGGTGTCCCGCGGGCCGGCGTCATACCGCCCGGCCGGGTCCGAATCCGTCGAAGCCACGTCGTGTCGTCCTTCCTCCCACGATCGGCCGCCGACTCGGGCGGCCGCTAACCTGACGGCAACGCTACAGACCCCCGCCGGTGTGCCCGGCGACGAGACACCACGGGAAGCAGAGGTGGCCGCCGTGTCCGACCGCGCCCTCACCGTCGCCGAGGCGGGCGAGGCCGCGGTGCTCGCCGTCCTGAGCGGCGCGGCCGGGCACACCGGGGACGACCCGGTCGGCAACGGCGACGACGCCGCGGTCCTGGGACCCGCCGCCGCCACCGTGGTCACCACCGACATGCTCGTCGAGGGCACCCACTTCCGTCTCGACCTCACCGGCTGGGGCGACGTGGGCAGGCGCGCGGTGGCGCAGAACGTCTCCGACGTCCTGGCGATGGGGGCCGAGTGCACACGCGTGCTGGTCGCCCTCGCAGTACCGGCCGCGACGACGATGGGACAGATCGCGGACCTTG
>NZ_JAALDT010000210.1:0-7285 GCF_014144995.1 Dietzia sp. DQ11-71
CGGCCCGACGGCGGTCGCGCGCGAGGTGCGCGCACAGGTGGACCGCGCCCTCGACGGCGAGGCCGCCGGGATCCGGTCGTGGTGGGGGGTGGACGGGGCGGCACACCGCGCCGCGGAGGTCATCCGGGCGACGACGACGACGACGAAGTAGGCCCCTTTTCGGGTGATCCACGCCACCCCACCACGCCTAGGCGTTTTCTCACGATGCCATCACGAAGGCTGATAACTGCTGCACACATGCCGTCCCCGGGGGGCGATACTTCATCTCACGACCCCGAAAGTGCGGCGCGACGTCCCCGGAACCCTGACAGTATTGCGTCATCGACTGCGAACGACGAACTTTCAGGGCTCGAGGCAGGGCACTTCGCGAGGCGCAGGGACGGAGGATGAATGCCGAGATACAGGAACCTCGAACCCACCTCGGACTTCTGGTCCTGGCGTGACAACGCCGCGTGCATCGGGCACGAAGACCTGTTCTACAGCCTGGAGGAGGAGTCGAAGGGGGAGCGGCGCAAGAAGGAGGAGCAGGCCAAGTCGGTCTGCGCCACGTGCCCGGTCTTCGATACCTGTCGGCAGTTCGCCCTCAATTCCGGTGAACTCTACGGAGTGTGGGGCGGACTCACCGAGGCCGAGAGGCACAGGATCTCCGGCCGCCACCGCACCGGCTGACGACCCGGGCGGCGAGTCGGCGGCCGTGTACCCGGGTGGCAGGCTGGCGGTCCGCGGGACCTAGTTGCGATCCTGCGGGGTGGCCTCGTGCCCCCGGCGGCCGCCGGTCCGGTTGGCTTCCTTCATCTCCGCCTCGTGGACATGCCGTCGTCCTCCGGTGAGCTCGTCGCGCACCGCGCTGTCCAGGGCGCGGGCCGTGCTCCAGAACCCGTCGTCGAACTCCTCGACGATCTGGAACGTCCAGCGCCCGTGCAGGACGTTGACCCCCACCATCTCCTCACGGATGCGCGCGGCGAGCTCGGACCGGCCGGCATCGTCCAGCTGGTCGGCGGCCTCCTGGAAGAGGATATCCGCCCGGCCGATCAGCTGGTGCAGGTCGTACAGGTGTCCGCGGGCGCGCTCGATGTACTCCATCGCCTCGCCGACGGTCCCGGCCGCCTCGATCTCGGCGTCGGTCGCGCCGTCGGGTCGGCGATGCGTCCCGTCGACGCTCGGGGTCCGGTCGCCGGGTCCCGGGCCCGCCACGCTCAGACCGTCCGGGTCAGACGGCGGAGCTGGTCGGGGTCGGTGTGGTGCTTGAGCGCGGTGACCAGGCCGGAGCGCGGACCCACGGCGTCGTCGTAGGTCGTCGGCTCGCCGGCGAACATCTTCTCCGAGCGGGTCTCCGGCGCGTCGTCCGGCGTGGCCTTGAGGAACCGGTTCGGGAGCGAGAGCTTGGCGATGGTGCGCCAGGACTGCCAGTACTGCTTGTACAGCGGCCCGGTGGTGTACGGCAGGTCCCACCGCCGGCAGACGTCCTGGACCTTCTCCGAGAGCTCCGCGTACCGGTTCGACGGGAGCGTCGGGAAGAGGTGGTGCTCGATCTGGAACGACAGGTTGCCGGACATGAAGTGCGTGAGCTTGCTGCCGGTGAAGTTCGCGGAGCCGAGCATCTGGCGCAGGTACCACTGCGCCTGCGTCTCGGACTCGAGATCCTCGAGCGTGAACTTGTCGGCGCCGTCCGGGAAGTGGCCACAGAAGATCACGGCGTTGGACCACAGGTTGCGGATGATGTTCGCGGTCATGTTGGCGCTCATGGTGGACTTCCAGTTGGGCCCCGACAGCAGCGGGAACCACACGTAGTCCTTGCCCACCTGGCGCCGGGCCTTGCGGAGGAACTGGCCGATCCGCTTCTTGCGCTCGGCCCGCCCGGAGGAGTTGATCGTCGCCGGCGCGATCTCCAGGTGCTGGACGCCGACGCCCCACTGGAAGGCGAGGGCGAGGATCGTGTTCCACACCAGGTTGAGCGAGTTCGCCGGGTGCCACGGTTGGTCGCGGGTCACCCGCACCACGCCGTACCCGACGTCGTCGTCCATGCCGACGATATTGGTGTACTTGTGGTGGTGGTAGTTGTGGGTGGCCTTCCAGTGCTCGGACGTGCCGACGATGTCCCACTCCCAGGAGCTGGAGTGGATGACCGGGTCGTTCATCCAGTCCCACTGCCCGTGCATCACGTTGTGCCCGAGCTCCATGTTCTCGATGATCTTCCCGGCCGCCAGTAGTCCGGTGCCCACCAGCCACGCGGGTCGGTACCCGGAGAAGAGGAGGACGACCCGGCCGCCGGTCACCAGTCCGCGCTGCAGGCGGATGGTGTTCTGCACGTAGCGGCGGTCGTCGTCCCCGAGGGAGTCGACGACCTCCTGGCGGATCGCGTCCAGTTCCTCACCGATGGCATCGACGTCCTCGGCGGAGAGATGGGCGTATTCCCTTACATCAGATATCGCCATGTAAGAACGGTACGTAGCGGTCAGCGTCATGTCGACCGTTCCGGGAAACCCGAACTGCGGACAACTACTGCCGAGTTGACCGGCAAGCGTTCATCGGACGCTTATGATCCCACCATGGCTCTCGTCGAGATCTCAGGCGTCAATAAGCACTTCGGTGACTTCCACGCGCTCAAGGACATCAACCTGTCCATCGAGCAGGGGGAGGTCGTCGTGGTGATCGGCCCCTCGGGGTCCGGGAAGTCGACGTTGTGCCGCACGATCAACCGGCTCGAGACCTTCGAGAGCGGCTCCATCACCATCGACGGCAAGCCGCTGCCCGAGGAGGGCAAGGCGCTGGCGAGACTGCGGGCCGACGTCGGGATGGTGTTCCAGTCGTTCAACCTGTTCGCGCACAAGACGATCCTCGAGAACGTGACGCTGGGTCCCATCAAGGTCCGCAAACAGTCCAAGTCGGAGGCCGAGAAGCGCGCGATGGAACTGCTCGAACGGGTCGGTGTCCACGAGCAGTCGTCCAAGTACCCGGCGCAGCTGTCCGGCGGTCAGCAACAACGCGTGGCGATCGCCCGGTCGCTGGCGATGGACCCCAAGGTCATGCTCTTCGACGAGCCGACGTCCGCCCTGGACCCGGAGATGATCAACGAGGTCCTCGACGTGATGACGGGGCTGGCCAAGACCGGTATGACCATGGTCGTGGTGACCCACGAGATGGGCTTCGCCCGCAAGGCGGCCGACCGCGTGATCTTCATGGCGGACGGAGAGTTGGTCGAACAGGCCACCCCGGAGGAGTTCTTCACCAATCCGCAGAGCTCCCGGGCCAAGGACTTCCTGTCCAAGATCCTCACCAACTAGTCGGGCCCGTCCGCGGACCCGAACGAGACCCATCCACCCATCCCACGAGGAGAACCCATGAACATCCGACGGATCGGAGCGGCCACGGCGGCCGTCGCCCTGGCACTCGGCGTGAGCGCGTGCGGTAGCGACGATGGCGGCGGCGAGGACCAGCTCAAGGTCGGCATCAAGTTCGACCAGCCGGGACTCGGGCTGAAGGAGGGCAACGACTACACCGGCCTCGACGTCGACGTGGCGCGCTACATCGCCGACAAGCTCGGAACCCCCGAGGACGAGATCGAGTGGGTGCAGGCCCCCAGCGCCCAGCGCGAGACGCTGCTGGAGACCGGTCAGGTCGACATGATCGTGGCCACCTACTCCATCACCGACTCCCGCAAGGAGAAGGTCGGCTTCGCCGGCCCGTACTTCATCGCCGGTCAGGACCTGCTGGTCCGCTCCGACGACGACTCGATCACCGGTCCCGATTCCCTCGACGGCAAGCGTCTGTGCTCGGTCACCGGGTCGACGTCGGCCCAGACGGTCAAGGAGCAGGTGCCGGGTGTGAACCTGCAGGAGTTCGGCACGTACTCGGAGTGTGTCTCGGCGCTGGTGTCCAATGCGGTCGACGCGCTGACCACGGACGACACGATTCTCGCGGGGTACGCCTCCCAGGACCAGTACCAGGGCCAGCTCAAGGTGGTCGGCGAGCCGTTCTCCGAGGAGCGGTACGGCGTCGGCATCGCCAAGGGCGACACGGAGATGTGCGAGCAGATCAACGAGGCCATCCGCGAGATGATCTCGGACGGCACCTGGGACACCGCCGTCGAGGAGAACCTCGGCGCCGCCGGCTTCACCCCGGGCGAGGGCAATCCGCCCGAGCCGGAGGCCTGCGCCTGATCTGATCCGACCCGGCCGGATCGGCACCCGATCCGGCCGACCACCGCCTCCCTCCCCGCGCCGACCCACCGGCGCGGGGAGGAGGGCGGGCACCTCACCACGGAAGGTGGACCATGGGCGACATCTTCGCCGACTACGACGTCCTCGGGGCGGTCTGGGTGACGATCCAGCTCTCGGTCCTGGGCACCATCGGGGCCATGGTCCTGGGGACGATCATCGCCGTCCTGCGCGTGTCCCCGGTGGCTGTCCTGCGCGGCCTGGGCACCTCGTACGTCAACACGTTCCGGAACCTCCCGCTGACGTTGCTGATGGTCTTCAGCATCCTGGGGTTGTCCTTCATCCTCCAGCTGTCGGTCTCGGACGACTTCGCCCGCAACGCCTTCTGGTGGGCCGCGATCATGTTGGCCGTCTACCACGCCGCGTATGTCTGCGAGGCCCTGCGCTCCGGCGTGAACACCGTCCCGGTGGGGCAGGCGGAGGCCGCCCGCTCGATCGGTCTGGCCTTCGGCCAGTCCATGCGAGAGGTCATCCTCCCGCAGGCGTTCCGCGGGTCCATCGCCCCGCTGGGGTCGGTGGTCATCGCGCTGATCAAGAACTCCACCGTCGCGGCGGTCATCGGTGTCGGGGACTCCGCCGGCCTGCTCCAGGTCATCACGGAGAACGAGGGCGCGAGCCTGCTGACGTTCTTCTTCTTCGCCATGGTCTTCGTGGTCCTCACCCTCCCGATCGGACTGTGGACCACCTCCCTCTCCCGGAAGCTGTCGGTGAAGCGATGAGCACACAGGCGGTACTTTTCGACGTACCCGGCCCCAAGGCCCGGCTGCGGCACAGGATCCTCACCGCTGTCGGCGTGGTCCTCGTGGTCGCCATCGCCTACGTCATCTATCTCCAGTTCGAGAAGGCCGGCCAGCTCAAGGCCTTCATGTGGGAGCCGTTCGTCACCGACCCCGAGGTGTGGACGTCCTACCTCATCCCGGGCCTCAAGGGGACGTTCACGGCGGCGGCGATCTCCATCGTGCTCGCCGTGGTCTTCGGGCTGCTCTTCGGCATGGGGCGGCTCTCGCCGTTCGCACCGTTGCGCTGGTTCTGCAGCGTGATCGTGGAGTTCTTCCGCTCCGTGCCCGTGCTGCTGATGATGGTCTTCGCCTACTTCGGCTACTTCGCCACCTCCAACATCGTGCCCAACCAGCACGCGCCGCTCGCCGCCGTCGTCACCGCGCTCACCCTCTACAACGGCGCGGTCATCGCCGAGCTCGTCCGCTCGGGTGTCCACGGGCTGCCCGCGGGGCAGTCCGAGGCGGGACTGGCCGTGGGCCTCACCCCGGGGCAGGTGCTGCGCTCGATCCAGCTCCCCCAGGCACTCACGGCGATGCTCCCGGCCCTCGTCGGCCAACTCGTCGTCGTCCTCAAGGACTCCGCACTGGGCTACGGCATCACCTACCTGGAGCTGCTCAACTGGTCCAAGACCCTGGGCTCGGCGTACGCGAACACCGTCCCCGCCTACATCGTGGCGGGCATCCTGTTCATCCTCGTCAACTACACACTCACCAAGTTCGCCGTGTACCTCGAGGGCCGGATGAAGAAGCGCCGCGCGAAGGCCTGACCCGCACCCGCACCGTCGAAAGCCCGCACCGTCGAGGACCCACACCGTCGAGAACCCACACCGACGAAAAGGACGTTCCGCGCACATCGCCCGAGAGGGGAGTGCGCGGAACGTCCTTTTCGATGCCCGGGGGCGTGGTCGATTCCGGGGGCGTGCTACTTCGGTGGCATCCGGATGCCACCGTCGACGCGGATGGTCTCCGCGTTCATGTACGGGTTGGTGAGCAGCTCCATGACCATGGACGCCAGTTCGTCGCCCGAGCCGAGACGCTTCGGGAACAGGACATTCGAGCCGAGGTTGGCCTTGAACGCCTCCGAGTCCGGGCCCTCGCCGTAGATCGGGGTGTCGATGAGGCCGGGCGCCACGGTGTTGAGGCGGATGCCGGCGGCCGACAGGTCACGCGCGACGGGCAGGGTCAGGCCGACGATGCCGCCCTTCGAGGCGGAGTAGGCGGCCTGGCCGATCTGGCCGTCGAACGCGGCGACGGAGGCCATGTTGACGATGGCGCCCTTCTGTCCGTCCTCGTCGGCCTCCTGCGTGCTCATCTTGGTGGCGGCCAGCCGCAGCATGTCGAACGAGCCGATGAGGTTGATGTCGATGACCTTGCGGAACGAGTCGATGTCGAAGGCCGACGAGTACTCACCGTCGCGGCCGATGGTGCGCTGCGCCCAGCCGATGCCGGCCGAGTTGACGAGGTAGCGCAGCGGGCCGAGCTCGAGAGCGGCGGCGACGGCCTTCTCGTTCTGGTCGGTCTTGGTGACGTCGACGGAGACGAACACGCCTCCGACCTCGTTCGCCAGGGCCTCACCCTTCTCGGCATTGAGGTCGGCGACGACGACCTTGGCGCCCTTGGCGGCGAGCTGACGGACGACGGCGGCGCCGATTCCCGACGCACCGCCCGTGACGATGGCACTTGCTCCAGAAATTTCCATGCCAGAACGGTAACAAGCACGGGCGCTGGATAAGGGTGGCTTGGCCGGGTCAGTGCGTAATCAGTCTCCGGTGCCCGACACGACGACGTCCCAGCGGATGCCGAACCGATCGTGGACCTGCCCGTACCGGTCACCCCACGGGGCGACCTCGAACGGCATCGCCATCTCGCCACCGCTCGAGGTGACCTTGTCCAGGAACGCACGGGCCTCGTCCTCGGTGTCGAATCCCAGCAGGAACGAGTAGACGTCGCTGCGCGGCTGCGGGAGGCTCTCGCCCATGGCGTCACCGCCGGTCAGGCTGATCCCGGGGGCCTCGAGGGTCGCGTGGGCGACCGAACCGTGCGGTGGGTCGAACGGGAAGTCTTCGGTGGAGGGGAACTGGTCGTAGGTCATCACCTCGAGCTTCCCGCCGAAGAGTTCCTGGTAGTAGGGGAACGCCTCCGCCGCATTGGCGGGGAAGGAGATGTAGGGGACGCAGGTCATGGCCATGTCGGAGCCTCTCGTCGTGGGCGACCGCGTGCCGGTGCTACCCGGTATTCGCAACGCTAGACCCGTCTGCGGCGCCGGTCACGTTAATTCTGGGCGCCGTC
>NZ_JAALDT010000211.1:0-2220 GCF_014144995.1 Dietzia sp. DQ11-71
TGCCGGCGAGATCGTCGCCGAGCAGGCCCGCTGGTGGGCAGCCCGGGCGACCGATGCCCGCCGCGACGCCCTGGCGAGCGCCTACCGGGAGATCTCGGAGGTCGCGGCCGAGGAGTTCGTCGGCGAGTACGCGGGTGACGTCGCCGTCGTCACCGGCGCCGGCAAGGGCTCCATCGCCGCCGCCGTCACCGGTCGCCTCCTGGCGGGCGGCGCAACCGTGGTGGCCACCACCTCCAACCTGGACCAGTCCAAGCTGGCCTTCTTCAAGGACCTGTACCGCAGCAACGCCCGTGGCGGCGCGGCGCTGTGGGTCCTGCCGGCCAACCTGACCTCCTACTCGGACGTCGACGCGCTGGTCGAGTGGGTCGGATCCGAGCACGCCGAATCGGCCGGTGGCCAGACCACCGTGCTCAAGCCGGCCCTCACCCCGACGCTGCTGTTCCCGTTCGCGGCTCCCCGCGTCCAGGGCTCGATGGCCGACGCCGGCCCGCGCGCCGAGACCGAGATGCGCGTCCTGCTGTGGGGCGTGGAGAAGCTCGTCGCCGGACTCGGTGCGATCGGTGCCGACACCGACGTCGACTCCCGCCTGCACGTGGTCCTGCCGGGCTCGCCCAACCGTGGCATGTTCGGCGGCGACGGCGCCTACGGTGAGGCCAAGGCCGCGCTGGACGCCATGATCGCCAAGTGGGGCTCGGAGAAGTCCTGGTCGGAGCGCGTGACCTTCGTCCACGCGATCATCGGCTGGGTGCGTGGCACCGGCCTCATGGGCCACAACGACCCGCTCGTCGAGGCCGTCGAGGCCGCGGGCGTGTCCACCTGGTCGACGGCCGAGATGGCTGCCGAGCTGCTGCGCTGGTGCACCCCGGACTTCCGCTCCGCGGCCGGAGACGCCCCCGTCACCGTCGACCTCACCGGCGGACTCGGCACGGCCGACCTGGACATGTCCGCCCTCGCGGCGGACCGCCCGGCCGCCTCCACCGAGACCTCGACAGAGGACGCCGCGGGCACGATCGCCGCGCTGCCCTCGCTGCCGACGGTCACCGCCGACGAGCGTCCCGAGTGGGGCGAGGTCACCCAGCAGCTCGAGGACATGGTCGTGATGGTGGGCGCCGGCGAGGTCGGCCCCTACGGCAGTGCCCGCACCCGCTTCGAGGTGGAGACCACCGGCGACCTCACCGCCGCCGGCGTGGTCGAGCTGGCCTGGTCGACCGGGCTCATCACCTGGGAGGACTCGCCGCGCGCCGGCTGGACGGTCACCTCCTCCGGTGACCCGATCGACGAGGCCGACATCGCCGAGCGTTTCCACGACGAGGTCCTCGCCCGGGTGGGCGTGCGCACCTACGCCGACGATTCGCGCGCGGAGATGTTCGACAACACCTCGCCGCAGCTCACCTCGGTGTTCCTGCCGGAGGATCTGTCCTTCGTGGTGGACGACGAGGCCCAGGCCCGCGCCTACCAGTCCGACGACCCGGAGAACACCGTCGTCACCCGCAGCGAGGACGGCGAGTGGACGGTCACCCGCAAGGCCGGCACCGAGATCCGGGTGCCGCGCCGCGCCACCCTGACCCGTGTGGTCGGTGGGCAGATCCCCACCGGCTTCGACCCCACGGCGTGGGGCATCCCCGCCGACATGGTCTCCGGTATCGACCGGGTGGCGGCGTGGAACCTGGTCGCCACCGTGGACGCCTTCATCTCCTCGGGCTTCACCCCGGCGGAGCTGCTGGCCCACGTCCACCCGGCCGACGTCGCCAACACGCAGGGCACCGGCATGGGCGGCATGACCAGCATGCGCTCGCTGTACATCGACGGCATCCTCGGCCGCAGCCGCGCCAACGACACGCTGCAGGAGGCGCTGCCGAACGTGGTGGCCGCGCACGTCATGCAGTCCTACGTCGGCGGCTACGGTTCGATGGTCCACCCGGTGGCGGCCTGCGCCACCACCGCGGTGAGCGTCGAGGAGGGCTTCGACAAGATCCGCGCCGGCAAGGCCGAGTTCGTGGTGGCCGGCGGGTTCGACGACCTGTCCACCGAGGGCATCCAGGGCTTCGCCGACATGTCCGCGACCGCCGACTCCGCGGCCATGGCGGCCAAGGGGATCGACGAGCGGCACTACAGCCGGGCCAACGACCGGCGGCGCGGCGGGTTCGTCGAGTCGCAGGGCGGCGGCACGATCCTGCTGGCGCGCGGCGACGTCGCGGCCCGCATGGGCCTGCCGGTCAC
>NZ_JAALDT010000212.1:0-5236 GCF_014144995.1 Dietzia sp. DQ11-71
GCGGCGTCGGGCGGCCAGCACGACCGTGGCGCCTGCCGAGGACAGGGCCCGCGCGAAGCCGGCTCCGAGCCCCGACGACGAGCCCGTGATCACCACGACGCGGCCGTCCAGCCGGAAGCGGTCGAGCACGGGCAGCGCGGCCTGCGGACCCGTCCGGGGATCGACCGGGGTGGGCGCTGCGGATGAGGAGTCGGCCATCAGTTGGTCACCTTCCTGGAGTCGAGGATCGAGTGGCCGTGGTCGACCAGCTCGCGGATCTGCGGGCCGATGTCACCGAAGTCCTGACCGGCCATGTCACCGGCCTCGGAGCGCGTCGCCACGCCCTGGGCGATCGCCGCGAACTTGAACGTGGCGAACGCCAGGTACCACGGCATGTGGGACGGATCGGTGCCGGTGGCCGCGCAGTACCGGTCGAGCAACCGCTGCGGTCCGGGCCAGCCCGGCTCGGTGGTGATGCTGGGGATGAGCGGCACGGTCGGCCCGTTCGGGTCGCCCCAGTACAGAACCGTCTGCGCGAGGTCGGCGACCGGATCACCGAGGGTGGACAGCTCCCAGTCGAGGATCGCCTTGATGCGCCCCGGGTCGTCGGGGTCGACGACGTAGTTGTCCAGGCGGTAGTCACCGTGGATGATCCGCGACGACGGCGAGGTGGGCATGCTCTCGCCGAGACGCGCGGCCAGCTCGGGCAGACGGTCCGCCCGGACGGAGGCACTGGATTTCTCCGACTGGCCCAGCCAGCGTCGCAGCTGCCGCTCCAGATAGCCGTCCGGGCGACCGAGATCCCCCAGGCCCACCGCGTTCTGGTCCACGGCGTGGAGCGCGACCATCGCGTCGATCTGGGCGTCCGCCATGGCCGCCTTGTCGTCGTCGGACTCGGCGAAGCCCGCCGGCAGCGCGTCACGGATGACGTGGCCGACCACTTTCTCCATCACGTAGTACGGCACCCCCAGGTCCTCACCGGTGGTCTCGTTGAGCACCACCTTCGCGACCGGCACGTCCGTGTCCGCCAACCCGAGCTGGATCCGCGCCTCGCGGCCCATGTCGTGCGCGCTGGGCAGGAGCTCGCCCGTCGGCGGCCGCCGCAGGATCAACTCCCCCGCGTCGGAGCGGAGCGTGAACGTGAGGTTGGACTTGCCGCCGGCGATGAGGTCGGCGTCGAAGTCCGCCCAGTCCTGGTCACCGGTGGCCTCGGCGATCTTCGGCCCCACGACGTCGGGGCGGAGCAACTGGTCGACGGACAGTCCCGTGGACTCGGACGATGAAGGGGTCATGGCGTGGATCCTCGCGGTTGATGGGCGACCGGGCGGGCGGTTCGGGTGGATCAGTTATGGCCGACGCTCAGTTGTGGCCGACACGGTGCAGGTCGTGACCCCGGGTCTCCTTCATGAAGGCGGTCGCGACCATCGTCGCCACGCACAGGGCGATGATGTAGGCGCTGATCATCCAGTACAGGTCCCACTGGATGAACTGGGCGTTGAGGTACGGCGCACTGCCGCCGAAGACCGCCACCGACAGGGAGTACGCGAACCCGATGCCCGCGGTACGCATCTTGGTGGGGAACGCCTCGGACATGAACGAGGACAGGATCGAGCCGGCGGCCGCGACCAGGGTCATGGCGACGAGCGAGGCGAGGAACAGCGTCCACGGGCGGTCGTCGATCATCCCCATGAGCATCGGCGTGGTGATGATCGTGCCGATGGCGAAGATGAATATGACCGGGCGACGGCCGATGTGGTCCGAGAGCAGACCCCACAGCGGGAGGGTGCACAGGGCGATGAGCTGGCTGCCGAAGATCGCCCAGAACGCGGCCTCCGAGTCCATGTCACGCTGCGTGATGGCGAACGTCGAGGCGTACGAGCTCCAGGTGTAGTGCGCGACGGTGATGCCGGAGACCATGGCCACGACCAGCGCGATGGCGCCGGCGAGCTTGCGTCGCGAGAACGTGGCGACCGGCGAGGTCGGGTCGGCGGCGGCGGCCGCGGCGGCCTTGTCGAAGACGTCGGACTCCTCCATGCCGGACCGCAGGTACAGCACGAACAGGGCGAACACGGCGCCGAGCAGGAACGGCACGCGCCAGCCCCACTCGCCGACGGCGGACTCGGAGAGCACGGCGGTGATGCCGCCGCCGATGCCGTAGGCGATCACGGTGCCGCCCATGATGGCGACGAACACGAGGCTGCCCCACATGCCGCGACGGTGCGGCGGTGCGATCTCGGCGACGTAGCTGTAGGCGGTGGCCGACTCGCCACCGTGGGCGAAACCCTGGATCATGCGGCACAGGAGCAGCAGCGCCGAGGCGAAGATCCCGAGCGTCTCGTAGCTCGGGAGCAGGCCGATGAGCAGGCTGGCGCCGGCCATCATGAGCATGGTGGTGATGAGGACGAACTTGCGTCCGCGTACGTCCGCGATCCGGCCGAAAACGATCCCGCCCAGCGGGCGCATGAGGAACCCGACCGCGAAGACGGCGAACGTGGCCAGCAGCGCCGAGACCGGGTTCTCGTTGTTGAACATCACCGCGGCGATGTACGGGGCGAAGACCGCATAGGCGGTCCACTCGTACCACTCGAACAGCTGCCCGGTGGTACTGGCGGCCAACGAGCGGACGCTGCCGCGGCTCGCCTTGTCGGACGGGTGGGGGGCTGCGGTGTCGGCAGTGGCGGCGGTGGCGGCGGTGGCGCCGGCCCGCCCGCGGTCGTCCGGGTTGATGGTGGCCTCGGCCATGTCAGTTCCCTTCGGTGGGAGTGGAGGAGTGGGAGGGGGTGTGTTCGTCGCGGAGTTCGCGACGGCGGATCTTTCCGGTCTGGGTCTTGGGGAGCTCGCCGACGACGTGGACCTCGCCCGGCCGCTTGTAGGCGGCGAGCCGCTCCGAGGCGAACGCGATCAGCTCGTCCTCGGTCGCCGTCCGCCCGGCCTTGAGCGAGACGAACGCGACGACCTTCTCGCCGCGGTACTCGTCCGGCAGTCCCACGACGGCGGCCTCGAACACCGCGTCGTGCTCGTACAGGGCGTCCTCGACCTCCCGCGGCCAGACCTTGTAACCGGAGGCGTTGATCTGGTCCTTGAGGCGGTCCACGAGGTACACCCAGCCGTCGACGTCCATGACGGCGACATCGCCGGTGTGCAGCCGGCCGCCGGGCATGGTCGAGGCCGTGGCGGCCTCGTTGCGCCAGTAGCCGGACACGATCTGCGGTCCCGACAGGACGAGCTCGCCCTGTTCGCCCGGGGCGACCGGCTGGTCGTCGACGCCGACGACCTCGGCACCGATCCCCGGCAGCGGCACTCCGATGGACAGGGTGCCGCTGGTCTCGTCGACCGGCGCCCGCAGCCCGGGCGGCACGGCGATGACACCCGAGGTCGTCTCGGTCATGCCGTATCCGTTGTGGATGTAGTGGCCGAACCGCTCCGCGAAGCGCTCGACCGTCGAGGGCGGGATGGGCGCGCCCCCGCTGTACAGGGTCTTGACCGACGCGAAGTGCTCCGGTCCCGCCTCGTCCAGGCGCATGAGCGCGTTGTACGCGGTGATGGAACCGATGGTGAAGGTCACCCCGTGTTCGCGGAACGCGTCCAGCATGACACCGGGCCGGAAACGTCCGGCGAAGACGAGGGTGGAGTCGGTGACCAGCGCGAGCGTGGCGTTGATGACGGCGCCGGTGATGTGGAACAGCGGGGCGATCGCCAGCACCACGTCGCCCGGCACGAGACCGACGAAGTCGGCGAAGCTGCGCGCGACCGCGATGACGTTGCCATGCGAGTTCATCGCCCCCTTGGGCGGCCCGGTGGTTCCCGAGGTGTAGGTGAGAAGCGCGAGGTCGTCGGGGGCGACCTCCGCCGGCTCCGGGGTGCGTCCCTCGAACTCGCGGATCAGGGAGATCAGGTCGCCGTCCGGCGAGGGCTCGACCTGCTGGTCGTCGCCGAACGCGCGGGGGTCGTTCCGGGTCTGCAGGTCGCGCTCGCTCGTACTGACGACCCATGCGACGTTCGTACCGCTCACGGCGTCGCGGATCGCCGTGGCGTCCCGGTCGGTGGCGATGATCCCCACGGCACCGGAGTCCTCCACTGGCAGCCTGAGTTCCCGGCCGAAGTACATCGGGTTGAGCACCACGGCGGCGGCGCCGATCTTCCACAGCGCCAGCATCGCCAGCGCGTACTGCGGGATGTTCTGCAGGTGGATGCCGACGCGGTCACCCGGCGCCACCCCCCGGACCTGCAGTGCGGTGGCGAGCGCATCCGCCATCGCGTCGACCTCGCGGGCCGACAGCGTGGTGTCGAAGTAGGCGACGGCCGCCCTGTCCGGCGAGGAGTCGACACGCTCACGCCAGGCGTCCACGAGCGTCGACCGCCGCGTCACGAGGCTCTCGTCGAGGCCCGGTGGGTACAACGTGCGCCACGGCCGTGGGTCTTCCTGGCTCATCCTCGGTCCTCTCGTTCACGATCCTTGTGCGATCCACCGACCGATCGATCGCTCGGTGTGCCATAGTGTTACCCACACCACAACCGGTGTCAAGCGAAGGGTGGCTAGTGTTGTGACGATGAGTGAGGAGACCGCGACGTTGGAGACCGCGACGTTGGAGGCCGCGTCGTTGGAGGCCGCGACGTTGGCGCAGTGGCGCGAGTTCGGCACCGACGAACTCTCCCCTCCGCTCCGCGCGGCCCTGCAAGTCTTCGCCCGGCACGGTTATCACGGTGCCTCGATCCGGTCGATCGCCGAGGCCGCCGGACTGTCCGTGCCGGGCCTCTACCATCACTACCGATCGAAGCAGGCCATCCTCGCAGCGGTCGTCGACCAGGCCATGGCGGAGATGCTCACGCACACTCAGGCCGCGGCCGACGACGCCGGCGACCGCACCGTCACCAGGTTCGAGAACATCGTGGAGTGCCTCGCCCGCTTCCACATGGCACGGCGCGACCACGCGTTCGTGGCGTCCACCGAGATGCGCAGCATGGACCCGGACGTGCGCGCACGCCACATCGCGCAGCGCGATGCGCAGCAGAAGATGCTCGAGGACGCCATCCGCGCCGGTGTCGACTCCGGGGAGTTCTCCTGCGCCCACCCCGAGGACGCGGCCCGCGCCATCGCCTCACTGTGTGTGTCGATCGCGTCCTGGTACCGGCCCGACGGGCCGCTGTCGGCCGACGACGTCGTCGCCCGCCACCTCGAGTTCGCCCGCGGGATGGTCGGCGCGGCACGCGGCTGAGGTCGACCGCGCCGCACGCGGCTGAGATCGACCGCGCCGCG
>NZ_JAALDT010000213.1:0-6716 GCF_014144995.1 Dietzia sp. DQ11-71
CCCGCCCCGCGGTCGACCACGGTCCGGCCACCCACCCCGCACGCGTCGGGTGCCCGCCCGCCGGCCATCCCGGCCGAGTTCGTGCCCCGCCACGTCGCGCTGGTCATGGACGGCAACGGCCGCTGGGCGCAGGAACGCGGTCTGCCCCGCACCGAGGGGCACAAGCGCGGCGAGGCCGTGCTCATGGACGTCGTCCAGGGCTGCATCGAGATGGGCATCCCGTACCTGTCCGCCTACGCCTTCTCGACCGAGAACTGGAAACGCAGTCCCGAGGAGGTCCGGTTCCTCATGGGCTTCAACCGGGACGTCCTGCGCCGCCGCCGGGACGAGATGCACTCGCTGGGCGTGCGGGTCCGGTGGGCGGGGCAGCGACCCCGGTTGTGGCGGTCGGTGATCTCGGAACTCGAGGAGGCCGAGGAGCTCACCCGCGACAATACGGTCATGACCCTGGCCATGTGCGTGAACTACGGGGGTCGCGCCGAGATCGTCGACGCCGCCCGCGACTTCGCCCGCCGCGTGGCCGCCGGCGAACTCTCGCCCGACGACCTCACGGAGGACAACTTCTCCCAGTTCCTCGACGAGCCGGACATGCCGGACGTCGACCTCTTCCTGCGGCCGTCCGGGGAGCTGCGCACGTCCAACTTCATGCTGTGGCAGGCCGCCTACGCCGAGTTCGTCTTCCAGGACACGCTGTTCCCGGACTTCGACCGCCGCGACCTGTGGGCGGCGTGCCTGGAGTACGCCGAGCGTGACCGGCGCTTCGGCGGCGTCACCAGCCCCTGACACTCGGACGCCCGGTCAGTCAGCCCGCCTGGCCCGCCGCGCCCGGTCAGTCAGCCAGGCCAGCCCCGCCCGCCTGGCCCGCCGCGCACTCCGCGCACAGGCCGAACAGTTCGACGGTGTGGCTGACGTCGGTGAACCCGTGTGCCCGGCCCGCGCGATGGGCCCACACCTCGACCCCCGGCTCCTCGACCTCCACGGTGAACCCGCAGACGCGGCACACCAGGTGATGGTGGTGCGAGTCGGAGCACTTCCGGAAGATCAGTTCCCCGGAGTCGGTCCGCAGCACGTCGACGGCCTCCGCGTCGGCCATCGACTGCAGGGTCCGGTACACGGTGGTCAGCCCGATCGTGTCCCCGCGCTCGCGGAGTTCGGCGTGCAGGTCCTGGGCGGAACGGAAGCCCTTGGACTCGTCGAGCAGAGCGGAGATCGCGCTGCGTTGGCGAGTCGACCGCACGCCGATCGGCTTGTCCGGTGTCGTCATGGATCTACTGCTCCCCGGCGTGCCCGACGGCCGCCTCGACGATGTCGAGCAGATGCTCGTCCAATAGTTCGTAGCGCATTTCCCGACCCTGCCGGTGGGAGGAGACCACGCCGGAGGACTTGAGGATGCGCAGGTGCTGACTGACCAGCGGCTGGGTGACGCCGAGTGCGTCGACCAACTCGTGCACGCACCGGGGACCGTCCCGGAGCTGCAGCACGATCGCGATACGCAGCGGGGCGGACAGGGCCCGGAGCAGTTCTCCGGCCGCGGACACCACCCGCTCGGGCGGCAGGGGGACCGGGGAGGCCCGGTGGTCGGCGTCGTGGACGTCCGTGACCGGGTCGGATCCGGTCGATCGGGGTCCGCTGTGCATCGTCTCCACCTTCCGGGCTCGCTCCCGGGCTCGGTCGCCGCCGGCGTCGTATCGGGTAGGGGACCCCAGTATCCCAGACCCGGGGGGCCGACCGGATACCCTGGTGAAAGTGCCCGGGCGCCGGCCCGCGCCGAGGTGGTCCACCCGACGCCTCCGCCAACCGACTCACCAAGGGAGAACCCCCGACGTGGCAGCCTCAGCTTCCGTCATCGACACCGTCGTCAACCTCTGCAAGCGCCGAGGACTGGTGTACCAATGTGGCGAGATCTACGGCGGTACGCGCTCGGCGTGGGACTACGGCCCCCTGGGTGTGGAGCTCAAGGACAACATCAAGAAGCAGTGGTGGCGCACCTTCGTCACCGGCCGGGACGACGTGGTGGGCCTGGACTCGTCGATCATCCTGCCCCGCCAGGTGTGGCAGGCCTCCGGCCACGTCGAGACGTTCACCGACCCCCTGGTCGAGTGCAGGTCCTGCCACACCCGGCTGCGTCAGGACCATCTCCAGGAGGCGTACGCCGCCAAGAAGAAGCTGGATCACCCGTCCGAGGCCCCGATGTCGGAGATCGCCTGCCCCAACTGCGGGAACAAGGGCCAGTGGACCGAGCCCCAGCTGTTCTCGGGCCTGATGAAGACCTTCCTCGGCCCCGTGGACAACGAGACCGGCCTGCACTACCTGCGTCCGGAGACCGCGCAGGGCATCTTCATCAACTACAAGAACGTCATGACCACCGCGCGTCGCAAGCCGCCGTTCGGTATCGGCCAGATCGGCAAGGCGTTCCGCAACGAGATCACCCCCGGCAACTTCATCTTCCGCACCCGCGAGTTCGAGCAGATGGAGATCGAGTACTTCGTCAAGCCCGAGGAGGCGGACGAGCACTTCACGACGTGGGTCGAGGACTGCTGGGACTGGTTCGTGGACCTGGGGATCGACCCGCAGAACCTGCGTCGCTTCGACGTCCCGGAGGACGAGCGCGCCCACTACTCGGCGGGCACGATCGACTTCGAGTACAAGTTCGGGTTCACCGGCAACGAGTGGGGCGAACTCATGGGTGTCGCCAACCGCACGGACTACGACCTCACGCAGCACCAGACCCACTCCGGTGAGGACCTGCAGTACTTCGACCAGGCCTCGGGCGAGAAGTACATCCCCTACGTCATCGAGCCGAGCTTCGGCCTGACCCGCTCGCTCATGGCGTTCCTCGTCGACGCCTACACGGAGGACGAGGCCCCCAACGCCAAGGGCGGGGTGGACACCCGGACCGTGCTCAAGCTCGACCGCCGGCTCGCGCCGGTCAAGGCCGCGGTGCTGCCGCTGTCGCGCAACGCGGACCTGTCGCCCAAGGCCCGTGACCTGGCGGCCCAGTTGCGCAAGAACTGGAACGTCGACTTCGACGACGCCCAGGCCATCGGTCGCCGCTACCGCCGCCACGACGAGATCGGCACCCCGTTCTGCATCACGGTCGACTTCGACACCCTCGAGGACCAGGCCGTGACCATCCGTGAGCGCGACACCATGGCGCAGGAGCGCGTGGCGATCGATCAGGTCGAGGGGTACCTCGCGCAGCGCCTGATCGGGTGCTGACGGACTCCCCTGGCACACTGGTCGGGTGAGTAGAACAACCCGGTCCCCGGTCCGTGCGGTGTCCAGGGCCGTCGGCTGGCTCCTGGCCATCGCACTGCTGTTGTGCCTGGTCATACCCGGATTCATCTCGTTCCGAGTGTGGTCCGTGGCGCGTGTCGATGATCGATCTCCGGCCGACGCGATCGTGGTGCTGGGCGCGGCGCAGTACAACGGCATCCCCACCCCCGTGTTCCAGGCCCGGCTGGAGCACGCGGCCCTGCTCTTCGAGGAGGGGGTCGCGCCGCAGGTCATCACGGTCGGTGGTAGCCAGCCGGGTGACCTGTACACGGAGGCCGGGTCGGGTCGGGCTTATCTGACCCGCCTCGGCGTGCCCCCGGAGGTGATCCTGGCGGTGGAGACCGGGACCAACACCGAGGGCAGTCTGGACGCCGTGGCGCAGACCGTGCGCGACCAGGGCGGGCAGTCGGTGGTGCTGGTCAGCGACCCCACGCACTCGTATCGCTCGCGCATGATGGCGCGGGACGCGGGGCTGGACGCGTGGACCTCGCCGACCCGCCACGGGCCGGCGGTGTGGACCCGGGAGAACCAGATCATGGGCATCATCCGGGAGACGGGCGCGGTGCTCTGGTACCAGTACCACCGGCTCGCCGGGAGCAGTGTGGACTTCCCGGACTGAACCGCCGGGGCGGGTCGCGCGAGCGGATGCGGCCGGCCGCAGGGATGACGGGGCGGTGACGCCCGGAGGAGAAGTGGATGACGGGATACGCGTACGACGCCGCGGACGCCGAGCGCCGGGTCGACGAGGGTTCCGGCCGCGCCCGCGGGAAGGCGAGTGAACGCAGCCCGTTCGACCGGGACCGCGCCCGCGTCCTGCACTCGGCCGCATTGCGCCGGCTCGCCGACAAGACCCAGGTGGTCGGCCCCGGGGACGGCGACACCCCGCGGACCCGCCTCACCCATTCGCTCGAGGTCGCCCAGATCTCCCGCAGTATCGCGGCCGGGCTGGGGTGCGACCCGGACCTGGCGGACCTGGCGGGCCTGAGCCACGACATCGGGCACCCGCCCTACGGCCACAACGGCGAGCGGGCGTTGGACGAGGTCGCGCGCGGGTTCGGCGGTTACGAGGGCAACGCTCAGACCGTACGGATCCTGTCGCGGCTCGAGCCCAAGGTCGTCGACGCCTCCGGACGTGGGGTGGGGTTGAACCTCACCCGCGCCGCGCTGGACGCCGCCACCAAGTACCCGTGGCTGCCGAGGGAGGGGACGCGGAAGTTCGGCGCCTACGCCGATGACGCGGACACCCTCGCGTGGATCCGGCAGGGCGCTCCCGGGGACACCCGGTGCCTCGAGGCACAGATCATGGACTTCTCCGACGACGTCGCGTATTCGGTCCACGATGTCGAGGACGCGATCGTCGCCGGCCGGCTGGACCTGCGCTCGCTGTCCGACCGGTCGGAGGTCGCCGCGCTCGCGGAACTGGGCGCGGAGGAGTTCCGCGGTCCGGACGCCGATCAGCTGGAGCAGGCCGCCGGGCGTCTCGGTGCGCTCGAGGTGGTCCGCGCCGTGCAGCCGTTCTCCGAGAGCTTCACCGGGTTCGTGGCGCTCAAGGCCTTGACCAGTGAGCTGGTCGGGCGGTTCGTCATGCCCGCCATCCACGCCACCCGCGAGGTGCACGGGGCCAGGCCGCACGGCCGCTACAGTGCGGATCTCGAGGTGCCGGTGGAGGTCGAGGCCGAGGTGGTGATGCTCAAGACGATGGCGGTGCGCTACGTCATGAGCGACCCCGGCCACCGCCTCAGGCAGGACCGCCAGCGGGACCGGATCCACCGGGTGGCGGAGTTCCTCGCCCAGTCCGCGCCCGCGGGCCTCGACCCGGTCCTGCGCCCGCTGTGGGATTCGGCCCCGGACGACGCCGCGCGGATGCGGGTGATCGTCGACCAGATCGCCCTGTACACCGAGAGCCGGCTCGAACGGGTCGACCGGGCGAGCGCCGGCATCCAGGCCGCCTGGGGCTGAGCAGCTCGCCCCCACCCCCGCGACCGCCGGCCCCCGTCAGCCGACCGCGCGCACGACCGCGCCGACCAGCCGGTCCACGCCCACCGCGTCGAGTGTCGAGCCGGGGGAGAAGCCGGTGCGGACCACCACGAGGTCGGCGGAGGGGACCACCACGACGTACTGCCCGTCGTGCCCGGAGGCCCAGAACGCGTCGGTCGGCATGCCCGTGAACCGGAGCGGGGTCCCGTCTCCGGCTGTGTTGAGCCACCACTGGGCGCCGTACGGTTCGGGCTCGCCGCCCGCCGGGACCCCGGTCGTCGCGTAGTCCATCCACCCCGCGGGCAGCAGCCGCTGTCCGTCCACCTCGCCGTCGTCGAGCACGAACTGACCGAACCGCGCCCAGTCGCGCGGGCTCGCCCACAGGTACGAACTACACACCGATCCGCCCGAGGCGTCGGCCTCGAGGACTGCGCTGCGCATCCCGAGCGGGCGGAAGAGCAGTTCCGCGGCCATCTCCGGCCCCAGCCCGGTGCGTTGGTGCAGCAGGTCGCAGACGATGTTGCTCGTGCCGGACGAGTACTGGCGGAACTCGCCGGGGGCGTGGGCGGCCGGTTGGGAGGCGGCGAAGGCGGCCATGTCGGGTTCGAGGAAGAGCATCCGGGTGATGGGCGTGCCCAGGTCGTACTCCTCGTCCCACTCAAGGCCGGAGGTCATGCGCAGCAGGTGGTCCAGGGAGATCTGCGACCGCTCGTCGGTCCATTCGGGACGCAGGCCGGTGGCGGCGGGGTCGAGGTCGGCGTCGGGGAACTCGACCTGCGCGCGCCCCACGAGGGTGGCGGCGACGCTCTTGGCCATGGACCAGCCGAGCTGGCGGGTGTCGGGGCCGAAACCGTCGGCGTACCGCTCGCCGAGGATCTCGCCGCGATGGACGACGACGAGGCCCCGCGTCCCCTCCTGCGCCGCGGCCTCATCCAGTGCCGACGAGACCTCGTCCGGGGCGTCGGTCGCCTCTGCCAGGCGGATGCCCTGAGGGCCATCCCCGCGCAGCGACGGGGGCGGCTCACTGCCCTGTGATCCCGCCGCGCGGTCACCGAGGGCACAGCCGTGCTCGGAGACGTGGGCGGTCTGCCGGAAGCCCACCCCCAGCACCGAGGCGGTCGCGGTCCCGGCGTCCTCGTCGACCGACGTCCGCATGACGGGGACCAGCGGATTGGGCGGGAGGTCGGTGTCGTGGTCCTCGCGGCCCACGAGGTAGTGCAGGGCGCAGGCGTTGTGGGCGGCGTACCCGGTGCCGGTGAGCATCATCGGCCGGTACCAGACGCCCACCGCGACCACGGCTGCGACGAGGAGCGCGACCACCGCGACCACCGCGATGAGAGCTTTCCGACGACGTGTCATGGGGTCAGAACCGCCCGCCCGCGCCGCCGCCTCCGAAGCCACCGCCGAAGCCGCCACCGAGGCCGCCGCCGCCGAAGCCGCGGGCGGATCCGAAACCGCCACCG
>NZ_JAALDT010000214.1:0-2007 GCF_014144995.1 Dietzia sp. DQ11-71
CAACCCGGAGGCCGGGCCCCTGCAGGGCTCGGCGGGCCCCACCGGCACGGTCGCCCAGTCCGTCGTCGACGAGGTGGCCCTCCGGAACGCGGGCGCCGGGGATGATGCACCGGGGTCCTTCGGCGTGGTCGTCGGGGCGACGGTGACCGACCCCCCGAGGCTCGACGAGCTCTCCGGCCCGGTCCTCATGCCCGGGGTGGGGGAGCAGGGCGGCACCCTCGCCGACGTCCGCAGGATCGCCGGGCCCGCGCTCCCGCTCACCCTGGTCAACGTCTCGCGGCACGTGCTGCGCGCCGGGCCGGACGTCGACGCGATGCGCGCGACGGTCGTCGAACTCGCCGCACAGTACAGGTTCTCCGACGACTCCTGAGTCACCGCGTTCCACACGGGTGTACCGGCGTCCCACCGGTGACGGCCGCCCGGAGCCGGGCTCGCGGGAATCGGGCGGTTCGCGTCGCGCCCCCGGACGGGCGGCGCTAGGGTGCCATACAACCTCGAACCGTCAATGCGCAGATCAGACGGGGTGCCACAGCGGGACCCCGTCTGGTACCCGGCCGGTCGGCCGCGTACTGTTGCTGAGGTCATCAGGCCCGGAGCCGTGGAAGTCCCCCTCGGGGGCGGCGGAACCGCCCGGGTACGGTGAGCACGAGGGAGCGCCCGCTCCCGGAGGTGTTCCGCAGCCCGCGGACGCGCCGGGGCCGGTCACCGCACACCAGGCGGGGGTGTCCTACGGTGGACATCCGCGTGAGTCATGAGACACACACGAACGAGACGGAGGAATTGTGGCCCTTCCCCAGTTGACCGATGAGCAGCGCGCTGCTGCTCTGGAGAAGGCGGCTGCCGCCCGTCGCGCCCGGGCTGAGCTCAAGGAGCGCCTGAAGCGTGGCGGCACCGACCTCAAGCAGGTGCTCAAGGATGCCGAGAGCGACGAGATCCTCGGCAAGATGAAGGTCTCGGCGCTGCTCGAGGCCCTGCCCAAGGTCGGCAAGGTCAAGGCTCAGGAGATCATGACCGAGCTCGAGATCGCGCCGACGCGTCGTCTGCGTGGTCTCGGTGACCGCCAGCGTCGCGCACTGCTCGAGCGGTTCGACTTCACGGTCGACTGATCGACGCATGAACACACCGTCATCCGGGGCCACCCCGGAGACGACGGCGAAGAGGGGCCGGCTGATCGTCTTGGCCGGCCCCTCCGCCGTCGGGAAATCAACCGTCGTCGCCCGTCTCCGCGAGTGCGTCCCCGACCTCTACTTCAGCGTGTCGATGACCACACGGGACCCGAGGCCCGGGGAGGTCGACGGCCGCGACTACTACTTCGTGTCCACCGAGGACTTCCGGAAAGCGGTATCCGAGGGTCGGATGTTGGAGTGGGCGGAGATCCACCGCGGCCTGCAGCTCTCCGGGACCCCCGCCGATCCGGTGCACCGCGCGCTCGAGGCGGGACGACCGGTCCTCATCGAGGTGGACCTCGCCGGGGTGCGCCAGATCCGCGAGTCGATCCCGGAGGGCAGGGCCGTGTTCCTCGCCCCGCCGTCGTGGGAGGAACTCGAGGTCCGGCTGCGTGGCCGGGGCACCGAACCGCAGGACGTGGTGGACCGCCGACTCGAGACCGCGAAGGTCGAGATGGAGGCCCGCGGAGAGTTCGACGAGGTCGTCGTCAACGACGAACTCGAAAAGGCCGTGGACGAGTTGGTATCATTGCTGGTCGGCCGCGACTAGCGGCGAGCCCAGCGTCACCAGGGTGTCATCGACGACACCGACCCCAGGCAGTACCCCAGAGGAGAACCCATAGTGGCCACCACCGAAGCCGCAGCGGCCACCCCGCTGTACGACACCCCGATCGGCATCACGAACCCCCCGATCGACGAGCTGCTCGAGCGGGCGTCCTCGAAGTACGCACTCGTGATCTTCGCCGCCAAGCGGGCGCGCCAGATCAACTCGTACTACAACCAGATCGAGGAGGGCATCCTCGAGTACGTCGGCCCGCTGGTCGACCCGGGGCTGCACGAG